>JBKEBR010000113.1:0-26355 GCA_047973285.1 Oscillospiraceae bacterium
AGGGCAGCACCCGGCAAATGTTTTTGGCCCCGGGGCGCACGGCGGTGGCGCAGCTTACGGGCTGCAAAAATATTTCCCGCGCAAAGCCGCTTTCCGAAAACACCGTGCTGGCCGAAGACTGGGGCCTTACCCTGCGGGTGGAAGCGCCCATTCCCGAAGGCCTTTCCCATGTGGGCATTCGCGCCCACGACTTTTTCCCGGCTGGGCCGGAGGGTTTAAACGCCTTTCCCGTTGTGCTGCACAGCCGGGTGGAAAGCCCCTTTGAATGGAGCGTGCTGTGCGCCCATGCAGAAGGCCCAAAAACAGAGGAAAGCGAGCTTTGGTGGAAGTATGGTAAGGGCGAAAGCATAGAGCCCGCGCCGAAATACCTTGCGGTAAACCCCCGCAATGTACTATTATTAACCTAAGTGAATGCCAAACCAAGGTGCCGAAAGGCCCTGCAGGCGCTTTGCCCGCTGTTTTGCCGCCTTATGCCGGAAAAAAAGCAAAAGCGCCGCCAACCTTAAAAGGCCTGCTGTGTGCCGGTGGCCGTTTGTAAAATGGCCGGCCCGGGCCGCCGGTGTTCTTTGCCCCGCATCGTTTCCGGGCCGCTGGCGCCCTGCCCAAAAGGTATGGCAAAGGTGGGCATAAAAGAAGCTCGGAACATTTGTGGCGGGGTATGCGGCTGCCCGCCGGGCTGCACGGCATTTCCTTAAACGCCGGCCGCCGCTTTTGTAGCGGGGGCGGGCGCTGCCTTTTGGGGCAGGCAACCGCGGGGCGGCAAACCGGCCGCCCCTGCCAATTCTGTTTGTAACGGAGGCTGTAAAACATGGGTACAGGGTTAAGCCATTTTGACGCTGCCGGCAAGGCCGTTATGGTAGACGTTTCCCAAAAGGCGGAAACGGTGCGCAGGGCGGTTGCCAGCGGCAAAATCAGCATGAATGCCGCCGCCTTTGAGGCGGTGTGCAAGGGCAAGGCAAGCAAGGGGGACGTACTGGGGGTAGCCCGCATAGCGGGCATTATGGGCACCAAGCAAACCGCCCACCTCATTCCCCTTTGCCACCCGGTGGCAACCGAAAAGGCCGAAATTGAATTTGCCTACCTGCCCAAAGAAAAAACCATAAAAGCAATGTGCACCGTGATCACCAGCGGCAAAACCGGGGTGGAAATGGAGGCGCTTACCGGGGTTACCATTACCCTGCTTACCATTTACGACATGTGCAAGGCCGTAGACAAGGGCATGCAGATGTTCGACATTCGCCTTGAGGAAAAACAGGGCGGCAAAAGCGGCCAGTATGTGCGCGAAACAAAGGAAGAGTGGTATGAAAGACCGCTATAGCCGGGAAATAGAATACCTGCGGGTGTCGGTAACCGACCGCTGCAACCTGCGCTGCCGGTACTGCATGCCCGAAGAAGGGGTGCAAACCGTGCCCCATTCCGAAATTTTAACCTTTGCCGAAATACAGCGCCTTGTGGGGCTTATGGCGGGCATGGGGGTAAAAAAAGTGCGCCTTACGGGGGGCGAGCCCTTGGTGCGCCGCGGCATAGAGCAGCTTGCCGCCGGCATTAAGGCCCAGCCCGGCATTCAAACACTGGCCCTTACCACCAACGGGCTTTTGCTGGGGCAAAAGGCAAAAGCTTTGAAAGAGGCCGGGGTAAGCGCCGTCAACCTCAGCCTCGATACCTTAAACCCCGCCCGCTATGAAGCCCTTACCCGGCGAGACGGCTTTGCCGCCGCCTGGCAGGGGCTGCAGGCGGCCCTGGCCGAAGGGTTTGAAACAATAAAGGTAAACTGTGTGCTTTCCCCTGAAAGCAGCTGGGAGGACTGGCTGCCCGTGGCCGCCCTTGCCAAAACCCTGCCGGTGGATGTGCGGTTTATTGAATGGATGCCCATTGCGGGCGAGGGCACCGGGCAAATGGTGCAGGCGCCCCAGCTGCTGGCAGGGCTTGCCCGCAGCTTTGGCCCGCTGCAAAGCATTTCGCCCGGGCAGGGCGGCGGCCCCGCCGAATACTACAGGGCAGACGGCTTTGTGGGGCGGCTTGGGGTTATTCACGCCATGTCAAACTGCTTTTGCGCCGCCTGCAACCGGGTGCGGCTTACCTCTACGGGGGAGCTGAAGCTTTGCCTGTTTTACGACGAAGGGGTGGCGCTGAAACCGCTGTTGCGGGGCGGCGCCACCGATGAGGAAATTCGGCAGGCCGTTCGGCAGGCCATTCTGCGAAAGCCCCGGCAGCACCGCGGGCACCGCCTTGCCGCCGACCAGGAGGGCGAGGGCGGGCCGCTCATCAACACGCCCTGCGGCATGTTCAGTATAGGAGGGTAAACAATGCAAATGGTATCCGGCCGGGTAATGGCGGTATGCACCAGTGAAAAAAAGGGAACAGCCAAGCACAACGCCAGCAAGGCGGTTTTTAAGGTGGAGCACGGCCTTGTGGGCGATGCCCATGCGGGCAACTGGCACCGCCAGGTGAGCCTGCTTTCCGCCGACAAGGTGGAGGATTTTAAAAAGAAGGGGGCCCAGGTGCAGGCCGGGGCCTTCGGCGAAAACCTGCTGGTGGAGGGCATCGATTTTAAAACCCTGCCCGTTGGCACAAAGCTTGCCTGCGGCAGCGTTGTGCTGGAAATAACACAAATTGGAAAAGAGTGCCATGCCCACTGCGCCATTTACCACCAGGTGGGCGACTGCATTATGCCGCGGGAGGGCGTTTTTGCCCGGGTTTTGCAGGAGGGCGCCATTGCCGTGGGGGACACACTGTATGTGCAGCAATAACTACCGGGTGGCGGTGTTAACCGCCAGCGATAAGGGCTATGCGGGGCAGCGGGCCGACGAAAGCGGCCCCGCCATACGCGGCATGGTGCAGGCGGCGGGGTATACCGTGGCGGCCGAGGCCCTGCTGCCAGACGAGCAAAAGCTGCTGAGCGCCAAAATGCTGGAATGGTGCCAAAGCGGAACGGTGGATTTAATTGTTACCACCGGGGGCACCGGCCTTTCCCCGCGGGACTGTATGCCCGAGGCCACCCTGGCCATTGCCCAGCGGCAGGTGCCCGGCATTGCAGAGGCCATGCGCGCCTACAGCATGCAAATTACCCCCCGGGCCATGTTGAGCCGTGCGGTGGCGGTGGTGTGTGAAAAAACCCTGGTTGTAAATTTGCCCGGCAGCCCCAAGGCGGTGCGCGAAGAACTGGGGTTTGTGCTGCCGCAGCTTTTGCATGCGCTGGATATTTTAACCGGCCACGCTTCGGAATGCGCGGCACAGCCGGGGCATGGCCACCACCCGTAGCGCCCCGCAAAAGGAGAAAAGCGTATGACAGCGGCCCTGATTGTGGCGGTGGGCAGCACCGCCGGGAAAAGCGGGTTTTTGCCCCTGCACCCCACGGGGGTGGTTTCGGCCGTACAGCGGCTTATCCTCACCTTTCAGCAGGCGGGCGTTCAGCAGGTGGTGTTGGTGGCGGGGCAGGAGCATGAAAAAATAGAAAAGCATGTGGCCCACCTTGGCGCCACCTTGTTAAAGGCCCCCCAAAACGCCCAAATGCTAAACAGCATTAAGGTGGGCCTTGGCTACCTTGCGGGGCGGTGTACCCGCGCGTTTGTGGCCCCGGTGGATGTGCCCCTGTTTACCGCCGAAACGCTGCAGGCCCTTATGCAGGAAGAGGCGGGGGTGGTAAACCCGGGCTTTGAAGGGCAGGCGGGGCACCCGGTGCTGCTGGCCGAACCCCTGTTTGGCGCGGTGCAGGCCTATGCCGGGCCCGAGGGGCTGCGGGGGGCCCTACGCGGGCTGAAGGCGGAACGCAAGGTAATAGAGGTGCCCGATGAAGGTGTACTGCTGAACATACAGCGCACCGCCGATTTTGAAGAGTTGGTACAGCGCCATAGCCTGCGGCGCATTCGCCCCCAAATGCAGCTGCGCCTTGCCCGCGAGCAGCCGTTTTTTGGCCCCGGCACCGAACAGCTGTTGCAGCTTATTGCAAACACCCGCTCGGTGCGGGAGGCCTGCCAGTTGATGGGAATTTCCTACAGCAAAGGCTGGAAAATGCTGGCCATTATGGAGCAGCAGCTGGGCTGCGAGGTGGTTGCCCGCCAGCAGGGCGGGGCGGGCGGTGGCAGTGCCAGCCTTACCCCCAAAGGGGAAGAGCTGCTTTTAAAATACCGCGCGTTTACCGGCGAGTGCGAGGCGCAGGTAAAGCAGCTTTTTGAAAAATATTTTCCTTAAATGAAGGCAGCAAAACAGCCGCCGGCTTACCGCATAAGCGGTGGCCGGCGGCTGTTTTGATTATTATACTTCTGGGGCGGGCGGCTTTTTGGCAAGCAGGGGCTGTAGGGTGAGCAAGGCGGTAAGCGCAATAAAGGCCAGCAAAACCGGGTACCCCGCGGCCTCGTAAGAGGGCACGCCAATTACCGAAAAGCTGCTTACCTGCACAAAGGCAATCATAAAACACCGCAGCACAAAGGCGGCAAGCAGGCTGCCCGCCGCAAGCCAGGGCACCACAAAATCTTTTTTCAGGGTTTTCTTCACCAGCCGAAAAATAAAGGAGGCAAAAAAGGCAAGGCAGGCGGCGGCAAACAAAAGGGGCAGCACAAGGCTGTAGGCAAAAACAATGGCGCGGGCCGCGCGCTGCAAAAACAGCTGCCAGCCAGAAAAATGGTAGTTGTCCACAATTTCCCCGCTGGGCATATAGCGGTTGCCCGCTATGGTGGAATAGGTGAAATTTTCGTAGTGTGCAAAAAGCGCGTCGTCTTCGTTTGCCGGCAGGGGAATGGGGCTTATATTGCCGCAGCGCAGGGTAGAAACCATACACTCCCGGGTGGCTGTTACAATGGGGCCGTTCATCCAGGGGTAGTAGCGCGCGGTAATGCCGCTTCGCCGGGGGCCTGCGGCAATCAGCCCCGCATCGCACACCTCGTTTACTTCGTTGGCAAGCCGGGTAAAGTATTCATTGGCAGTTTGCGCACTTTCATATTTGCCAATGCTGGCGGCGGCGTCCCGAAGCACAAAAGAAAAATAGCCCGTAAGGTATTCGCCCTGCACCGCCTTCCATTCGGCATAGGGCGAATTTGGCCCGTCCAGCACCTCTTTTAACTCGGCAAAGGCGGGGCTTAGGGCGTACAGCTGCATCCGCTGCGCTTCGGGCAGGGCCAGCCGGGAATCTTGCGTGCCGTTGTCTATTCTGGTAAGGGCGCCATAGGCGCGGGCAAAGGCACCGCTGTTGTATTCGTCAAGGGCAAAAGTGCCGTAATACAAATAGTTGGTAAGCGAAATGGGGGCAGCGTACAAAGCCCACCCCAGTGCGAAAACAAGCAAAAACGAAGCCAGCTTTTTAAAGGAAAACCCTTTGCGCACAAAAAAACGGAGAAAAGCGTACAGCGCAAAAACGCAGCCCACATACACAAACAGCCATTGGCTGTCCTCGCGGAAGGTGGCGCAGAAAACAAGAAAAAACCCTGTGCCGAAAACAAAAAACAAATTTTGCTTTTCCCGCTTGTACCGAAGCAGCAGGCCAAGGGCAAAGGAAATGCACAAAAAAGCGAGGGAGTAATACCCAATGTCGCGGTAAAGGCGGGTAATTTGGGCCGAAAAGGCAATGGGGTTGTACAAAACAAAGGCATAGGCCAAAAGCCCCGCCCATTTGTTTTTTACCACCGGCGCAACGGCCCACATAAAAAACGAAGCCGCAAGAATGTACAAAAGCTGATACGCCCATATATAGGGGAGGTGCAGCCAGTGGAAAACCGCGGTAAGAAGCGGGAAACCAACCCCCTTTACAAGGGTAAGGCTGCCATAGCCGCCCAGCCAGCCGCCGTTTGCAACAGACATGGCCTTGTTTATTTGCATAAGGTCGTCGTAATAGCTGCCGGAGGAAAAGCAAACCAGCAGGGCATGGCTGAGCAACAGGCGAAACAAAACAAGGCCGGCAACCAGCAGCCCAAAAGCCAGGCGGCTGTTGTTTGCTTTCCACAAAGCTTTTTTCAACAAATTCCCCTCCCGGAAGATGCCTGAAAAGTGTATACGCGTAGCAACGTTTAAAATATATTTTACATTATAGCACAAAAATTCCCCCGCACAGTGCATGCGGGGAATTTTTGACAGAGCAGCAAATAAAAAGCTATGCCAGCTCAAACTGGCCGGTGTACAGCTGGTAATACCGCCCCTTTTGGGCCACCAGCTCATCGTGGCTGCCGCGCTCAATAATATTGCCGTTTTCCAGCACCATAATGGCCTTGGCGTTGCGCACGGTGGAAAGCCGGTGGGCAATTACAAATACGGTGCGGCCCTCCATCAGCCGGTCCATGCCCTGCTCAATCATTTTTTCGGTGTAGGTATCCACCGAACTGGTGGCTTCGTCCAGTATCAGCACCGGCGGGTTCGAAACCGCGGCCCGCGCAATGGCAAGCAGCTGGCGCTGGCCCTGGCTTAAATTGCCGCCGTCGGAGGAGAGGGGGGTTTGGTAGCCGTTGGGCAGGCGGCGAATGAAGGAATCGGCGTTGGCAAGCTTTGCGGCACTCACCACCTCCTCGTCGGTGGCGTTTAAGCGGCCATAGCGAATGTTGTCGGCAATGGTGCCGGTAAACAGGTGGGTGTCCTGCAAAACAACCGCAAGGGAATGGCGCAAATCGTCCTTTTTAATTTGCCGGGTGTCAATGCCGTCGTAGGTAATGGCGCCGGAATTAATTTCATAAAACCGGTTAATCAGGTTGATAATGGTGGTTTTGCCCGCGCCCGTAGAGCCCACAAAGGCAATTTTTTGCCCCGGCTTTGCGTACAGGCTTATGCCCTTTAATATGGGGTGGCCGGCTTTGTAGCCAAACACAACATTGTCAAACCGCACATCCCCTTTCAGGGCAACCGGTGCGCTGCGGGGGGGCTGCCAGTTCCAGCATTCGCCGTTGTGCGAAAGGGTGGTTTCCCCCTTGTCAACTTCGGGGGGCTGGTTCATCACGTCAAAAATATGCTCTGCCCCGGCCAGGGCCGCCAGAATGATGTTAATTTGCTGGGAAAACTGGTTTAAGGGCAGGGCGGCCTGGCGCACAAACACCAGGTACGAGGCAAGGCTGCCAAGGTCCATGGCGCCCGAAATGGCCAAAAACCCGCCCACGCAGGCCGAAAGGGCGTAGTTGAGGTAAGAAATGCTGACAACAACGGGAATTACCATGCCCGAATAGGTTTGGGCGTTGGTGCCGGAGGTGCGCAGCTGCTCGTTGCGGCGGGAAAATTCTTCCAAATTCTCCTCCTCGTGGTTGAACACCTTCACCACCTTTTGGCCCGCCACCATCTCTTCAATAAAGCCGTTGAGCGAGGCCATGCGCTGCTGCTGCTGGGTAAAGGCCCTGTGGCTTTTGCCGCCGCTGAACCGTAAAAACAAAAACATGAGAAAGTACGAAAACAAAACAAACAGCGACAAAAACGGGCTGAGAACAGCCAGCAGAATAAAGGTGCCCAGCACGGTTACCAGGCTTTGCACCACAACGGTAAAGCTGTTGTTCAGGGCCTCTACAATGGTGTCTATGTCGTTGGTAAAGCGGCTCATAAGGTTGCCGTGGGTGCGGCTGTCAAAGTAAGAAAGCGGCAGGGTTTGCATTTTTTTGAACAAATCGTTCCGCAGCTCGCCCACAATGCCCTGGGCCACCTTCACCATAAGCTGGGTATAGCCGTAGGTTGCCAAAACCCCCAGCAGGTACAGCCCGCCCATTGCCAAAAGCATTACAAACAGGCCCTGCAAATTGCCCGGTAAAACATAGTCGTTAATAATGGGGCGCAGCAGGTAGGTGCCCACCACGCTGGCAAGCGCGCTTACAATGGAAAGCACAACAACCGCTGCCAGCGAAAGGGTGTGGCGCTTAAAATAGGGGGAAACCTGCCGCAAAGTGGCGGGCAGGTTTTTTGGTTTTGCCTTTGCCATATTACGCCAGCGCTCCTTTCTTCTGGGCTTCCACAATTTCTTGGTAAATGTGGTTGTGGGCCAGCAGCTTTTCGTGGGTGCCCACCTCGTTGATAAGGCCGTTTTCAAGAATAACAATCTGGTCGGCCTGTTCTACCGAGCTGATGCGCTGGGCAATGATAATTTTTGTGGTGCCGGGCAAATCGCTGGCAAGGCCCTCGCGTATTTTGGCTTCGGTGGCGGTGTCTACCGCGCTGGTAGAGTCGTCCAGTATCAGAACCTTGGGCTTTTTCAGCAGGGCGCGGGCAATGCAAAGCCGCTGCTTTTGCCCGCCCGAAACATTCACGCCCCCCTGGCCCAGCTGGGTTTCCAGCCCCTCGGGCAGGCGGGCCAAAAATTCCTCGCAGCAAGCCACCCGGCAGGCCCAGGCAAGGTCTTGCCCGGTGGCATGTTTGTTGCCACACAAAAGGTTTTCACGTATGCTGCCGGTAAACAGGGTGTTTTTTTGCAGCACCATGCCGATGGCATCCCGCAAATGGGCCACCGAATATTCCTTTATATCCCGGCCGTCTATCAGCAGCTTGCCCGCGCTTATGTCGTACAGGCGGGGAATAAGCTGTACCAAAGAGGTTTTGGCAGAGCCGGTGCCCCCAATAATGCCCACCGTTTGCCCGGCGGCAATGTGCAGGGTAATACCGGAAAGCACATATTCCTCTGCGCCCTGTTGGTATTTAAAGGCCACGTTTTCAAAATCGATGCTGCCATTTTTTACAACGGCGTCGGCGGCGCCGGTATCTTGAATGTCCGCCTCTTCATTCAGTATTTCTGAAACCCGCACCGCCGACGAAACCGCCCGCGACAGCAAAAGAAAAACGCCCGAAATCATCATAAGAGAATTGAGAATAAGCAGCACAAAGCTTAAAAACATGGTGAGGCGGCCTACCTCCAGCGCGCCCTGCTGCACCATGGCCCCGCCAATGGCCAACAGGGCAACGGTGGTGGCGTACATGGAAAACTGAAAAATGGGCATGTTTAAAACCGAATAATGGAAGGCTTTTTCCGAAATGCCTTTCAGGTCTTGGTTTACGTTGTCAAACTTTTGGCATTCATACCCTTCCCGCACATACGACTTCACCACCCGAATGGCGGCCAGGTTTTCCTGCACAATGGTGTTTACCCTGTCCAACGCTTTTTGCATGCGGCCAAAAAAAGGCCGCTGTTTTTTCAAAATAAGAAAAAGGCACAGCCCCAAAAGCGGAATGGAAATTGCAAAAACCACGCTCAGGGTGGGGCTTATCATAATGGCCATGGTCATGGCGGTAACCAGCATTACCGGCCCGCGCACCAGGGGGCGCACCCCCGCGTTTACGGCGTTTTGCAAAATGGTGATGTCGCCGGTAAGGCGGGTTACCAGGGAAGAAGAGGTAAAGCGGTCGGTGTTGGAAAAAGAAAACCCTTGAATTTTTTCAAATTCCGCCCTCCGCAGCTCGGCCCCAAAGCCCATGCCCGCCAGCGCGTTTACCCGCGCGTAAACAAGGCCAAGGGCAAGGGAAATAAGGGCGAAAACCATCATTTGTATGCCTTTAATAATCAAATACTGCTGGTTTTGCGTTTTAATGCCAACATCAATAATATCGGTCATAATAAGGGGAATCATCATTTCGGTAATGGTTTCGGCCGTAACGCAAAACATGCTTACAAGCAAATACTTTTTGTATTTTCCAAGGTAAGGAAAAAATTGTTTCAGCAAAACATCTACCTCCCAAAGCGGATACTATGCGGGCAAAGGGCAATTCATTCTATGGGGTGCCCCGTCATATTTTGGTACATACGGGCCAAATACCCGCTGAACTGCTGTTTTTCAAAAGGGGTAAACCCCTTTAGCGAGGTTAACTCCACCATATCGCAAATTTCTTCCCAGCGGTTGTAGGCGGCTGTGCCCGCCTCGGTGATGGAAACCAGCACCGCACGGCGGTTGCCGGGGGCAAAGCCGCGCTCAATAAGCCCGGCCTGCTCCATATTTTCCAGCAGGCGAGACACCGTTGCGGGCTCTATATCACAATTTTCGGCAAGGTCCTTTTGCATGCAGTGGTTGTGGCCGGTAAGGTAATGCATTATTTTTGGCTGGCCGGAGGAGAGGCCAACCTCCGGCAGGCGTGGGGCCAGTCGGTTTTTTTGCGCGTGGAAAGTGCGTACCAGCAGCAAATGAAAAGGAACATTCAATCAAATCACCTCGCTTTGTAAACTGTTGCGTTAACAACAGTTAGCTTGCTAATTAATATGGTTTTATCATAGTATCTGCAAAAGCGAATGTCAACAGAAAACAGGTGGAAATTCACATTTTTCCGCAATAAATTTTGTCTAAAATTGAAAAAGGCCATGTTGCCCCCGCCCCGGCGGTGCACCGGGGCGGCGCCGAAAAGAAAACGCGAAACAAAACAAATAGCATTGACAACCGGGCGGCGGGCAGGGTAAAATGAAACCAATGTAAAACTGGTTGAAACCGCTGGGAGAGACTGCCGCCATGGCTGCGGCAGCGCCGAAGGGGAGAAACTCTCAGGCAAAAGAACCGGCGGCGGACAGAACTCTGGAGAGCCTTTTGGCCTGTGCCTCTTATAAAAAGGGTTTGGCAAAAGCACCGAAGAAGCAATTTCGCGCTTTTTGCGAAAGAATCTTTCAGGTTTCCGTACAGAGGCACAGGATTTTTCCTGTGCCTCTTTTTTTGCGTTATTTTTTTCACGCCTACACACGGAACGTGGCCGGGGCAAAGGCAGGGCAGGCGCCGCCGGCAAAAAAACCTGCGCGGCAATTTGTGCGGTGCGGGGCAAAGGGGGAGCAAAGTTGGAGAAGAAAACACCGTTGTACCAACAGCATGTAGAGGCGGGGGGCAAAATGGTGCCCTTTGCCGGCTACTTAATGCCGGTGCAGTACCCGGCCGGGGTAATTGCCGAGCACCTGGCGGTGCGCAGGGCGGCGGGGCTGTTTGATGTTTCGCACATGGGCGAGGTTTTGCTTACTGGCCCGGCAAGCCTTGCGGTGCTGCAAAACCTGCTGGCCAACAACATGGAGGGCATGCAAAACGGCGACTGCCGGTACAGCCCCATGTGCAACGAGCAGGGCGGCGTGGTGGACGATTTAATTGTGTACCGCTTTCACAGCCAAAAATATATGATTGTGGTAAACGCGGCCAATGCGGCAAAGGACCTTGCCTGGATGCAGGCCCACCTTGCGGGCGAAGCGGCGCTGGAGGATGTTTCAAGCGCCACCGCCCTGCTGGCGCTGCAAGGCCCAAAGGCGGAAGAAATTTTGCGCCCTCTGGCAACGGGGGAGCTGCCCGGCAAAAACTATACCTTTAAAGAAAAGTTGGCGGTGGCGGGGGTGGAATGCCTTGTCTCCCGCACCGGCTATACCGGCGAAGACGGGTTTGAACTGTACTGCGCCGCCGAAGAGGCCCCCCGGCTTTGGCAGGCCTTGCTGGCCGCGGGGCAGGGTGCGGGGCTTGTGCCCTGCGGGCTTGGCGCGCGCGACACCCTGCGCCTTGAGGCGGCCATGCCGCTGTACGGCCACGAGATGAACGACGAAATTACCCCCCTGGAAGCGGGGCTTGGCATGTTTGTAAAAATGGACAAGCCGGGTTTTGTGGGCAAGCAGGCGCTGGAGGCCAAGGGCCCGCCCGAAAAAAGGCGCACCGGCCTTAAAATGACCGGGCGGGGCATTGCCCGCGAAGGGGCCCCTGTATACCAAAACGGGGTGCAGGTGGGGGTGGTTACCTCAGGTACCCAGCTGCCCTATGTGGGCTATGCCGGGGCCATGGCCCTGTTGCAAACCGGCGTGCGGCAGGAAGGCACCCCGCTTGTGGTAGAGGTGCGGGGCCGCCAAATAGAAGCCGAGGTTGTTAAGCTGCCGTTTTATAAGCGGCAGAAAGCATAGCGGCCGCGCCCGGAAAGGGCGGCCGCACAAACCGTAAATTTGGAAGGGGAGCAGTGAGTATGAATATTCCTGTAAAGTTAAAGTACACCAAAAGCCATGAATGGGTAAAAGAATTGCCGGGCGGTCTTGTGCGCGTGGGCCTTACCGACTATGCCCAGCAGGAGCTTGGCGATATTGTGTTTGTAAACCTGCCGGATGTGGGGGATGCCCTGGTAACCGGTGATACCTTTGCAGACGTGGAATCGGTAAAGGCGGTTTCAGACATTTACAGCCCGGTAACCGGCGCGGTGGCGGCCATCAACGAGGCCCTGCTGGACGAGCCAGCGCTGATTAACAACGATTGCTACGAGGCCTGGCTGGTAGAGGCCGAAGACATAAACGGGTGGGACGAACTGATGAGCGCGGCAGAGTATGAGGAGCTGATACAAAAGGAGGGCTAGGCCAATGGGCAGCTATATTCCGGTAACAGGGCCGCAGCAGCAGGAAATGTTAGAGGCCGCCGGGCTTGGCACGGTGCGGCAGATGTACGCCGACATTCCCGAAGAAATGCTGTGCGGTGCGTTGAACCTGCCGAAGGGCAAAAGCGAGCTGGAGGTGCGGCGCGCCGTAGAGGGCATGGCCGCCCAAAATAAGGTATTTCAAACCCTGTTCCGCGGGGCGGGCGCCTACAGGCACTACATTCCCTCGGTGGTAAAAGAGGTGGCCGGCAAAGAAACCTTTGTAACCGCCTATACCCCCTACCAGGCGGAAATAAGCCAGGGGGTATTGCAGGCTATTTTTGAATTCCAAACTGAAATAAGCGCCCTTACGGGGCTGGAGGTTGCCAACGCCTCGGTATACGACGGCGCCTGCGCCGCCGCCGAGGCCACCATTATGTGCCGCGAGCGCGCCCGCCAAAGGGTGCTGGTGGCCGAAACCGCCCACCCGGACGCAAGAGCGGTTATTCAAACCTATTGCGAAAGCGGCAACGCCCCGGTTGAGGTTTTGCCCCAAAAGGGCGGCCTGCTGAATTTGGATGCCCTTGAAAAGGCCCTTGGGCCCGGGGTGGCCTGCCTGTACCTGCAAAGCCCCAACTTTTACGGCCTGCTGGAAGAGGTGGAAGAGGCGGTGCGGCTGTGCCACGCCGCCGGGGTAAAGGTAATACTGGGCACCAACCCCATTGCCCTGGCGCTGTTTAAAACCCCCGGCGAGCTTGGCGCCGACATTGCGGTGGGCGAAGGCCAGCCGCTGGGGCTGCCCCTCTCCTTCGGCGGGCCTTACCTTGGGTACATGGCCTGCACCAAGGCGCTTATGCGGCGGCTGCCGGGGCGCATTGCCGGCCAAACCACAGACGCCGACGGCAAGCGTGCCTTTGTGCTTACCCTGCAGGCGCGCGAGCAGCACATTCGGCGGGAAAAAGCCCTCAGCAGCATTTGCTCCAACCAGGCGCTGTGCGCCCTCACCGCCACCGTATACCTTGCCGCCATGGGCCCGGGCGGCCTTCGGCAGGCGGCGGCGCAGTGCTATGCAAAGGCCCATTACGCGGCGGGTGCGCTGGCAAAAGCGGGCTTTGCAAGGGTGCACCGGGGCGAGTTTTTCCACGAATTTGCAACCGCCTGCCCGGTGCCGGCGGCAAAGCTTATGAAGGCGCTGGAGGCCGAAAATATGCTGGGCGGCCTGCCGGTGGAAAAGGGCATTTTGTGGTGCTTTACCGAAATGAACACAAAGCAGGAAATTGACAAACTTGCCGAAGTGTGCGGAAAGGTGGTGGCCGAAGCATGAAGCTGGTTTTTGAAAGAAGCATACCGGGCTGTGCCTCGGCCCTGCTGCCCGAAAACGACGTGCCAAACATTTTGCCGGAAGAAAGCCTTTTGCGAGAGGCCCCTCTGCCGCTGCCCGAACTGGCCGAGGGGGAAATAGCCCGCCATTATTCCGAGCTGGAGCGGCAAACCCACGGCGTAAACAAGGGTTTTTACCCCCTGGGCAGCTGCACCATGAAGTACAACCCCAAAATTAACAACGAAATGGCGGCCCTGCCGGGGTTTGCGAATATCCACCCCCTGCAGCCCATCGAAACCGCCCCGGGCTGCCTTGCGGTGCTGAAAACCGCCGAGCAGCTTTTGGGGGAAATTACCGGCATGGACCGCATGACCTTTCAACCGGCGGCCGGTGCCCACGGCGAATTTACCGGCATTGCCATGATAAAGGCCTACCATGCCCGGCGGGGCGAAGGGGAAACCCGCACCAAAATGCTGGTGCCGGACTCGGCCCACGGCACCAACCCCGCCTCTGCCGCCATGAACGGCTATACGGTGGTAAGCCTGCCCAGCGGGCCAGACGGCTGCGTGGACGTGGAGGCGCTGCGGGCGGCTGCTGGGCCCGACACGGCGGGCCTTATGCTTACCAACCCCAACACCCTTGGCCTGTTTGACAAAAACATCTGCGAAATTACCGAAATTGTGCACAGCGCCGGGGGGCTGAACTACTACGATGGCGCCAACCTGAACGCCATTATGGGCATTGCCCGCCCCGGCGACATGGGCTTTGACGTAATTCACCTGAACCTGCACAAAACCTTTTCCACCCCGCACGGCGGCGGCGGGCCGGGCAGCGGCGCCGTGGGCTGCAAGGCCTTTTTGGCCCCCTGCCTGCCGGTGCCGGTGGTGGAGGAAAAAGAGGGCCGCCTGTATTTTGAGGAAAACCGCCCCGAAAGCATTGGCAAGGTGCGCGGCTTTTACGGCAATTTTTTGGTGGCGCTGCGGGCGCTTTGCTACATTCTTACATTGGGGCAGGAGGGCATTCCCGCCGCGGCCACGGCGGCGGTGCTGAACGCAAACTACCTGATGCACCTGCTGGCGCCCGCCCACGCGCTGGTGCACCGCCGCACCTGCATGCACGAGTTTGTGCTGAGCATGAAGGAGCTGAAAAGCCAAACCGGTGTTTCGGCGCTGGATTTGGCCAAGGGCCTTTTAGACTATGGCATTCACCCGCCCACCATGTATTTTCCGCTAATTGTGGAGGAGGCGCTGATGTTTGAGCCCACCGAAACCGAGAGCAGGGAAACGCTGGAAAATGCCGCAAAAGCATTTTTGCAGCTGGTGGAAATGGCCAAAACAAACCCGGAAAAGCTGCACAGCGCCCCCCACACCACCCCGGTGCGCAGGCCCGATGAGGTGGCGGCGGCCCGCAGCCCCCGCCTGCGCTGCGAAGAAATTTTTACAGGCTAAGCCTGTGCGCCCGCATGCCAAGCGGCATGCGGGCGCCATTTTAAAAACAGCCGGCAAAGCCCGGCACACCACCTGCAAGGAGGCCTGCCCATGACCTGCCGCTACTATATCACCGGTTGTACCAACCCCTACCAAAACCTTGCCCTGGAGGAGGTTTTGCTGCGCAGCACAAAGCCGGAGGAAACGCTGCTGTACCTGTGGCAAAACGACCACACCGTGGTCATTGGCCGCAACCAGGACGCCTGGCGGGAGTGCCGGGTGGAAAAATTACAGCAGGAGGGCGGGCGGCTGGCCCGGCGGCTTTCAGGCGGGGGTGCGGTGTACCACGACATGGGCAACCAGAATTTCACCTTTTTCAGCCGGCGGCCCCAGTACAGCGTAGAAAAAAACACCGAGGTAATTCGCCTTGCGGCGGCCAGCTTTGGCATACAGGCCGAGCGCAGCGGGCGCAACGATATTCTGGCCGAAGGGCGCAAGTTTTCGGGCAACGCTTTTTACAAAAGTGGCCCCTATTGCTACCACCACGGCACGGTGCTGGTAAATTCCGACATGGGGCGGCTCGGCAGCTATTTAAACCCCTCCCCCGAAAAGCTGGCGGGCAAGGGGGTTGCCAGCGTGCAGGCGCGGGTGGTAAACCTGAGCGAGCTTGTGCCCGGCCTAACCGCCGAAGCCATGCGCGCCGCGCTGGTAAAGGCGCTGGGGCAGGTATGCGGCAGTGCGCCGGTGCGGCTTGAAGAGGATGAAATAGACAAAAAAGAGGTAGAGCGGCTGCAAAAGCATTACGAGGCGGAGGAATGGCGGCTGGGCGTTCCCTTTGCCTACACCACCCATTTTGCCGCCCGGTTGGGCTTTGGCGAAATTGACGTGCAGCTTTTGGTGGAAAAAGGAAGGGTGCGGCAGGCGAAGGTATATTCCGACGCAATGGACTCCCTTTGGGTGCAGGCGGTGGAAAAGGCCTTGGCGGGCGCCGGGTTTACCCCCGAGGGCATGAAAGAGGCGCTGGGCAGGGCAGAGGGCGAGGCCCCGCAAAATACCGCGGAACTGGCCCGGTGGCTGCCGGGGCAAATGGTTTAAACCGGCGGCCCCGCTCTGCGCGCGGCCGGCGCTGCCCTTTTGGCCACGGTATTTTTGCGAAGCGGTTAGAATACACGGCGGGTTTAAACCGCCGCGCCCGGCCATGTTCAGAATAACCTTGCGGGCGGGGGCCATTCGGTTTGCCGCCGCGCAGGGCCCGGTAAAAAGAAAATGGCCGCAGGGCCACAACAGGAGCGGTACAATGCAAAGATACGATTTGGTGATCCTTGGCGCGGGCCCCGGCGGCTATGCAGGCGCCATACGCGCGGCCCAGCTTGGGCTTGCGGTGGCGCTGGTGGAAAAAGACAGGGTGGGGGGCACCTGCCTCAACCGGGGCTGTGTGCCCACCAAAGCCCTGCTGCACGCCGCCGAGCTGTACCACGAGGCGGCGCATCATTTTGAGCAGTTTGGCATCGGCTGCGAAAAGCTGGCGGTGGACGCAGAGCGCCTGTACGCTGCCAAAGACGAACAGGTAAGCACCCTGCGCGGCGGCATAGAGCAGCTGTTGCAGGCAAACGGGGTAACCCTGTTTGAGGGAACCGGCCGGGTGGCCGCCCCGGGCCGCGTAGAGGTGGAGCAAAACGGCGGCAAGGGAACTGTGGCGCTGGCCGCCAAAAATATTATGGCCGCCGTGGGGGCCGCCCCGGTGGTACCGCCCATACCCGGCGCCGGGCTAAGCGGTGTGTTTACCAGCGACGGCCTGCTTTCGGTGGGGGAAATTTTCCCCCGCCTTGTGGTGATTGGCGGCGGGGTAATAGGGGTGGAATTTGCCACCCTGTACGCCCTGCTGGGCTGCGGGGTAACCCTGGTAGAGGCGGCCCCCCGCATTTTGCCCGCCCTTGGCAGGGAAGCCGCCCAAAGCGCCGCGCTGCAGCTTAAAAAGCAGGGCGTGCAAATTTACACTGGTGCCACGGTGCAGGGAATAGAAAAAAGCGAAGGGGCGCTGGCCTGCAATTTTACCGCAAAGGAACAGCAGCAGGCGGTGCAGGCCGAAGCGGTGCTGGTTGCCACCGGCAGGCGGCCTGCCCTGGAAAACCTGTTTGCCGAAGGCGCCGCGCCGCGTATGGCCGGGGGCTTTGTAGAGGTAAACGGGCATTTTGAAACCAGCCTGCCCGGCCTGTATGCCATAGGGGATATTACCCCCGGCCCGCAGCTTGCCCATGCGGCCACGGCGGCCGCCATAACCGCCGTAGAACACATGGCAGGGCACAGCGGCGCCCCCAAAGGCCCGGTGCCCAGCTGCCTGTACACCCTGCCCGAAATTGCGGTGGTGGGCTTGAACGAAGAAGCTGCCGCAAAAAAGGGAATAGCCGTTACGGTGCAAAAATTTTTAATGGGGGGCAACGCCCGGGTGCTTGCCTCGGGGGCGGGGCGCAGCTATATAAAGCTGCTGGCCGAAGCGGAAAGCGGCAGGCTTTTGGGGGCTGAAATGGTGTGCCCCCGCGCCACCGATATGATTGCCACGGCGGCCCTTGCCATTCAAAAAGGGATGAAGGCCGAGGAACTGGACGACATTGTTTACCCGCACCCCACCTTCAGCGAGGGGCTGGGCGAGGCCGCCGCCCTGTTTAAGGGGGCGGGCATTCACACCCTGCCGCCCAAAAAACGGGGGTAGGCAGGCCTTATAAAGCGGCGGGGCAAGCGGAAAAAAGGCCGCTGCCGTTTGTGGCCGGTTGCCTTAACAGCCCCGGTTTTTCCTGCGCCGCGCTTCGCAATTTCCCAAAGGGTGGTTGCCGCAGGTTTTGTGGTCCACTGTGCGGCGCTGCTGTTGCAGCGTGCCCGTAAACATAAAACGCGAAGAACAATGCAAACAATAAAAATGCGCCCTATATGGCCTTTGCAAGCCATACAGGGCGCATTTTTATTGTTTGGGTAAACCCGGCGCAAGGCGCGCGAGTGTTTTCTCTTTGGCAAGGCACAAAAACTACCGCCCTGTGGCCGGCATTGGCGGTGAAAAAATCTAGCCGCCATGCGAAACCTATATTCGAATATCGCGGGCGGTTGTTGTTCTCCGGTTGTTCTTGTAAAATCAGGCCCTTTCGGCCCTAAAGCAAAGCGGTTTTTTGTTCAGCGTTTCGGCGCGCTGCTGTACCTGGCATTTAAAGTTTTCCACCACATGGTTGTACTCGGTGTGCATCAATGGGGAGGTAATCATAAAATCGGCCGAGGCGCGGTTGTTGGCAATGGGAATATCATACACCAAAGCAATGCGCAGCAGGGCCTTTACATCGGGGTCGTGGGGCTGTGCAGAGAGCGGGTCGGAAAAAAAATGACAAAATCGATGGTGCCCTCCACAATTTTGGCGCCAATTTGCTGGTCGCCCCCCAAGGGGCCGCTGTTGTAGCCGCGCACCGGCAGGCCGGTGCGGTCGGTTATCATTTTGGCGGTGGTGCCGGTGCCGCACAAAAAGTGCATTTTCAAAATTTCTTTGTGCTCTTCGCACCAGTCCAGCATTTCCGCCTTTTTGCCGTCGTGCGCAATAAGGGCAATGTTCTTTTGCTTTTCTATGGTAAGGGTAATGTTGTGGGTATCCATGGTTGCCTCCATCAGCAAATTATATTGGGTGGCAGGGGTTATTCGGCTTTGGCGCCGCCCTGCGAAGCGGACACAAAAAAGGGGCGAAGGGCCTCCACGTTTTCCTTGGTATCGTTGTAAATTTTAAGCTGAACCGGGGCACTGAAATCAATGGTTAAAATACCCATCAAAGACTTTGCATCCAAAACATAGTTGCCCGCAATAAGGTCAAAGTCGCCCTCCAGCCGGGTAACATGGGCAACAAAGTCTTTAATTTGGCTGGTGGAAGAAAGCTGTACATAAGCGGTGGTCATAGGTGTTCCCTCTTTCGTGTTGCGGCGGTGTTGTGGGCCGGCCCGCTGCGCGGGGCTTGGTGCAAACGCCCCGGCGGCAATATTATTATACCATTTACCGGGGCGGGTTCAAGCACCTTGGGGCCGTGTTTTTTAATTTTGCCATAAAAATACCCCCGCCGCCCTGGGGCGGTGGGGGTGCAAAATTATTGCGGTGGCGGGTTTTGCGCCGGGCCGGGTTGCTGTACAGGGGCGGGGCTTTGTGCAGTTGGCGCTGGCTGCGGCGCATAGCCGGGCACAGGCGGCGCATACCCGCCGGCGGGCGGGTAGTAAGGGGCAGGGGGCTGGGGCGCGGGCGCCGCGGCGGGCAGCAGCATTTTTGAAAACAGGTGGTAAGCAAAGGAAATGCCAAGAAACAACAGGCCAAAGGCAAAAAAGGAAACCACCCGGGCAATGCCCTGCAGAAAAGAAAGGTCTATAAAAATAAGCTTGGCAAGGGCAACAAAGGCAAGAATAAGCCCGCCAATGCGCATAAAAGAACTGCGCTTTACAAACCCGAACAGCACCATGGAAAATGCCCACAATACCCAAATAACGCTTACAATGGCGCTGGTGGCGCCCAAACGGAACTGCACCACCGCCATTAAAGTGGCAAGAAACAGCGAGTACAGGCTAAAGCAAAGCGGAACCGCTTTTTCCCGGTGCTTTTTTTCAGGCACCATGGCGGTAATTAAATCATACAGGGCAAACAGGCTGGCTGCGTTCAGCAAAAACAGCATGCACAGGGCGGCGGTGGCCGCGGGCGAAGAGGCCAGCGGAATGCCGCCAGCATGGGTGGGGCGCAAATTGAGCCCCAAAGAAAACACAAGGCCCAAAGAATACAAAACACAGCCAAAAACCCGCAACAGCTCGCTGCCAAAGTGCACAACGTTTTTCAGCAGGTAGGCCGCCAGCAGGGTAACAAGGCAAACGCCAAAGCTTTGCCAAAAACCACCGGCCCGCCGCAGGGCGGTTTCGGTAAAAAGAAAACGCACAACAAACAAAAGGTACAGCCAAAGGTTTATGGTGGCGGCGTTTCTAACGCTGCGGGGCAGCAGGTTTTGCGGGGCGGCCCAAAAGCCCTGCACCGCGCGGTTTTTATAGGCAAAAGCCAGCACAATGGCAAATAGGCCCAGGGTAATTACCGAATATTTCCACAGGTATTCCACGCCGCTGCGGCCCAGCAGCCAGTAGGTAAAGCTGTCGGCCACCAGAAAATACACAACGCTTACACCGGCGGTAACAAGGCCTGCAATTTTGTAGCCCTTGCGGTTTGCAAGAATGCCGTACACACAAAGGGCAACTGCCTCCAGCATCCAGCCAAGGGTTATAAGCCCCGGGCGGAAAAACAAAGCGCTGCTCCAAAGCAGAAAAGCGAGGGCAGTGGCAAAAAACATGCCCCGGGTGCCCTTGTCGGCGGGCACGGCGCTGCGCCATATTTGGGAAAGCGCAAAAAACACAAGAGCCAAAGCCAAAGTAACCGCCCAGGTAAACCGGTGGTAGGGCGAGCGGTACAAAAGCGAAAGCAACAGCCCGTAAATGCCCGCGGTGGCAAGCACCAAAACAATTAAACTGTTGATGCGCAGCGGCTGCTTTTTGGCCAGCGGCTGCAAGTTGATAACGGCCATGTAAACAATAAAAATAACCGAAAGAAAGATGATGTTTGCCGCAAAGTTATTCCAGTTTTGCGCCCGCAAAAACCGGTAGCAGGACACCAGCTGTAAAATAAGGCCGGTGTATTGAATAACGGGCCATTCGCGCTTGCCCGCCAGCAGCAGCACCAGTACGGTAAGCAGAATGAAATAGGCCATAATGCCGTAGGCCGCCCCGGCGTGGGCATAAAAGTCGTCTAGCAGCAAAAAGGTGGGCAAATAGCCGCCAATAAGCGAAAAAATACCAATTACCTGCGAGTTGTGGTGCAAAGAAAGGTAGGCCGACAGCACAAAAAAAACAAGGCACAGGGCAATGGCGGCCCAAAAGGGCAGGGCGTTTAAAACAAAGTAACCCACGGCGGTGGTGGTAAACAGCACCGCCGTACCACCGGCGCAAAGCCCGGTAGAGAAAAAGGCCACCTGCTTTTTACGGGCGGTAATGTCCCCCGTTGCCAGCAGGGCCGCCCCAACGGCGTAGGCAATAATGCATTTGGCAAGGCCGGAGGACAAAACAGTGAATGTATATACAAGGCCAAATAATACGCCTAGTAAAATAAAAACAATGCCGATGATGGTGGTTGCCCTTGTGCCAATGCGCTCTTCCAGCGGGCAGGCGGGCGGGGCGGCGCCCAAGGGCGGCGCCGGGTAGTACGCAGGCGGGTATGCCGGGGGCGGTACAGGGTAGCCGCCCTGTTGTGGGGGCACGGGGCCTGTCGGGGGGGAAGCGGGGTAGGGCTGCCCCGCGGGGGGCGGGCCCCCGGCCTGGGCGGAATAATAGGATGGCCCATATATAAAAGCGCCCTGGCTTTGGGAATTGTTTTGTGGGGTGGCGGGCCGGGTTTGGGGCTGTGGTGCTTGCGGGTCCATAACAACGCCTCCTTTGAAAAAAGCATGGTGATGCCTATATTTTACCCTATACCGGCAAAAAAAGATACACAAAATATAGAATGCCCACGGGCGCCGCCCAAAGCAAATAGGGCAAAAGAAAAAAGCGAAGGAATGGCAAAGCAATCATGGCCTTTTCTTGCCGGTTTTGCTATACTGTTAAAGAAAACCTCAAAAGAAGCCGCAGCCCTTTGCAAAAAAAGCGGGTTTGGGAACGGGGTATTAACAAAACAGGAGGAAACAATGTGGGAATTTTAATTGTAATTTTGCTTTTGTACCTTGACTACAGTAATTTTACCGCCGTAATTGCGGTGCCCTTTGCCGATTGGCGAATAGAGCAGTGGCTGCTGCTGGTGTTAAGCATTTTAATGGTAATAACCGCCGGCTGGCGCGCTTACCTTGTATACCGGGAAAGAAAAAATAAGGGAAAAAATGAAGGCGAGGGTGGTTCTGCGGGGGCGTTGGCCCAAGAAGAAGCGGAAGAACCCGAAGCACAAGAGGCGGAAGCGCAGGAGCCTGAAGAGCCCGAAGTGCGGGAGCTGGAAGAACACCCGCAAAACCGGGAACAGCAGGCGGAAGAAAAAGACCAATAAAAAGCAAAAAAATACAGCAAGCCAAAACACGCAAACTCGTTTGCGTGTTTTTTTGTTGCCCAAAGCCCGGCAGCATTTGTGACCTGGGGCTGCCGGGCCGGAAAGGCCAGGTGCCGGCCCGCGCCGCATTGTGCGGGGTATTTTCTTCGCGTGCGCCAAAAGGCCCGGCGGGGCGGCGCGGCAAAAAGGGCGGCCTACTTTTAAACAGGTTGCTTTACTGTTGGCGTGGAGGCGTGCAACGGCCCCAAAAAGTGGATGCGGGCGGTGGCGAAAAATTTATTTACGGGCCGCTTTATGGGCGGGCGTTTGCGGGGTGCAAAGAAAAAACGGGTATGTAAAACCGCTTTGTCGGGCGGCAGAGGTTACACAACGAGAGAATTCAAAAATCGATAATTCGTCATTTTATATGTAAAATCAGCGGCGCCAGGTTTAACATTGTTTTTACCGGGCGGCGGTTATGTATTTTACGCGCCACTTTTATAATAACAACCATCACAAGAAAAGTTATGGAGGAATTTATGAACAAAACATTTGGCGTTAAAGTTTTGGCGGCGGCCCTTTCGGCCTCGCTGGTACTGCTTTCGGCCTGCGGCAGCGGCGGTGCAAGCGCAAATACCGTAGACCTGAACAGCCTTTCGGTGGATGAAATTGTGGCAAAGGCCAAAGAAGAGGGCACCATTAACAGCGTGGGCATGCCCGACACCTGGGCCAACTGGGGTGAAACCTGGGCGGGAATTACCGAGCAGTACGGCATTGCCCATACCGATGTGGATATGTCCAGCGCGGAAGAGCTGGCCCTGTTTGAAAGCGAAAAAGACAACGCCACCAAAGATATTGGCGATGTGGGCCAGGCCTTTGGCCCGGTGGCCGTAGAAAAAGGCCTTGCCCTGCCGTACAAAACCAGCTATTGGGACAGCATTCCCGACTGGGCCAAGGATGAAGACGGCAACTGGATTATTGCCTACTATGGCACCATGAGCTTTTTGTGCAATGCCGATTTGGTAGACAAGGTGCCCACCAGCTTTGAAGATGTTTTGAACGGCGATTACAAGGTTTCGGTTGGCGATGTAACCAAAGCCAACCAGGCGCAGAATGCGGTGCTGGCGGCTGCCCTTGCCTACGGCGGCAGCGAAAGCAACATTCAGCCCGGGCTTGATTATTTCAAGAAGCTGGCCGAGCAGGGCCGCCTCGACCTTGGCGAATTAAACCTTACCCGCCTTGAAAAAGGGGAAATTGCCGTGGCCCTTTTGTGGGACTACAACGCCCTGAACTACCGCGACCAGTTTACGGCCGCCAACAGCAAGCTGAACTTTGAAGTGAATATTCCCAGCGACGGTTCCATTCAAAGCGGGTATACCACCATCATCAACCGGTACAGCACCCGCCCCCATGCCGCGGCCCTTGCCCGCGAATACATATTGAGCGACGAAGGGCAAATTAACCTTGCCCGCGGCTACGCAAAGCCGGTGCGCGATGTAGAGCTGCCGGCAGACGTACAAAACATGCTGCTGCCCCAAAGCCAGTATGCCAATGCCCGTTTGATCAGCGACCAAACCGCGTGGGACGCCACCGCCAAAACCCTTGGCGAACTTTGGCAGGAACAGGTACTTGCGTACGCCAAATAAGCGCTGCAAAAAAATAAAATACAAAAAAGGCGTGGTGCCCCCACGCTTTTTTTGTAAGAACGGGAACCCTTATGAAAAAACTTGTTATGGTACTGCTGGACGGCTGTGGTGATACCCTTGCCCGTGAAAACTGCGGTTTTTTGGAGCACATGGCCGAAAGCGGCCAGGCGGCTCGCTACAGTGTGAAAGGGCAGCTGCCCAGCATGAGCCGCCCCCTGTACGCCACCCTTTTAAGCGGTCTGCCGGTGTACCGGCACAAAATTGTAAACAATATGGTGCAAAGCGGTATTGAGGCCGAAACGGTTTTTTCTTTGGCACGGGGGGCCGG
This sequence comes from Oscillospiraceae bacterium, assembly GCA_047973285.1. Taxonomy (GTDB): domain Bacteria; phylum Bacillota; class Clostridia; order Oscillospirales; family Ruminococcaceae; genus JAAYCI01. Next base: position 23,995 of record JBKEBR010000113.1, read on the forward strand.
CCTTTCCACCGCGGCGGCGGCCTACCACTGGATGTACGAGCTGTTTTGCGCACAGCCCTTTAACCCGCTTAAAAACAGGTTTGCCCTGCAACAAGAGGGGGCGGTGCAAAACGGCATCTACTATTTTGAAGACAGCTACCCCGACAGCCACCTGTTTGCCGACGCCCTCTACCTTACCGCCGCCTTTGCGCCAGATTTTTTGCTGGTGCACAGCATGAACATAGATGACGAGGGCCATAAGTTTGGCAACGGCAGCAAGCAGCAGGAAATGGCCGCCATTAAAGCGGATACCCTGCTTTCCTTTGCCATTCCCCAATGGCTGGCCCTTGGCTACCAGGTGCTGGTAACCGCCGACCACGGCATGAGCAAAAACGGCCTGCATGGCGGCAATACGGCCGAGCAGCGGCAGGTGCCCTTATACCTGTTTGGCACCGGGGTAAAAATACCGGGGCCAAGCAGAAAGCCCCTTGGGCAGCTGCTGGTGGCCCCCCTTGGCCAGCTGTTGGTGGCGCCCCTTGCCTGCCGGCTTTTGGGGCTTGCGCCCGCCGCCGGTATGCAAAGCCTTGCGGAAAGGGAAGAGGAGCTTTTTTATGAAGATTAAAAAAGCGGGGTACCTGCTGGCGCTGCTGCCCTTTGTTTTTATTGCCCTTATGTTTGAGGCGGCCCCGCTGGTTACCGTGGTGGTTCGCAGCTTTATGCCCGCCGGGCAGGCGGGCTTTACCCTGCAAAATTATGCCGATATTTTTACCAAAAAGCTGTACAGGGACGCCGTGTTCAACAGCGTGGTGCTCTCTTTGCTCAGCTCTTTGGCGGGGCCTTTGGTGGCGTTTTTTGCCGCCAAGGCCGCCCACAGCCGCGGCGGCAGGCTGGGCAGGTTTTTTACAAGCCTGCTCAACATGACCAGCAACTTTGCGGGGGTGCCGCTGACCTTTTCGTACATTATTCTGCTGGGCAACACCGGGGTGCTGGTGCTGCTGGGCAAGCAGCTTGGCATACAGACCCTTGCCGGGTACGACGTGTACTCTTTCAGCGGGCTTTTGCGGGTGTACATCTATTTTCCGGTACCGCTTGCCACCATTTTACTAATTCCCGCCTTCGACGCCATTCGCGGGGAATGGCGCGAGGCCGCCAGCCTGCTGGGCGGCGGCAGCGTTACCTTTTGGCGGCGGGTGGGGCTGCCGGTGCTGCTGCCCAGCCTGCTGGGCACCCTAAGCATTCTGTTCAGCAATGCCATTGCCGCCTATGCCACGGCCTATGCCCTATTGGGGGGCAACTATTCCCTGCTGCCCATTCGCATTTCAGAGCAGTTCACCGGCGACATTGTACAGCGAAAAGAGTTTGGCAGCGCCCTTGCGGTGGTGCTGATGCTGCTTATGGTGGTGGCCACTTTGGTAAACCACGCCATTGTAAAAAACAGAAAAGGGGGCGGCGACAATGCGTAAAACAAAGCCCGGGTTTGGCTCTGCGCTCATCATTGCCCTTGTTTCGGTTTATTTGGTGCTGCCGCTGCTGCTTACCTTTGTGTATTCCCTTTTTACCGAGTGGACAAACCTTGTGCCCACCGGCTTTACGCTGGGCTTTTATGCCCAAATACTTTCAGACCGCAGCTTTTTGCTTGCCCTTTTGCGCACCATGGTAATTAGCGTTGTGCCGGTGCTGGTGTGCCTTGCCGCGGTTTTGCTGGCCATGTATGTAATTGTGGTGTACCACCCCGAATGGGAAAAATACATGCAGGTGCTGTGCACCATTCCCTACGCGCTGCAGGGTATTATTCTGGCCATCAGCATTCTTTCGCTGTATTCGGGGGCGCCGCAGCCCTTTTCCAACCGGTTTTTTCTTTTAACAGGCACCTACTGCGTGGTGGTGCTGCCCTACATGTACCGGGGCATACGCAACAGCTTAAATACCCTGAACGCCCCCCAGCTTATTCAGGCGGCACAGCTGCTGGGGGCCAGCCGCATACAGGCCTACTGGCGGGTGGTGGTGCCCAACATCCGCAAGGGGGTGGTGGTTTCGGCCCTGCTTGGCATGGCGCTGCTGTTTGGAGATTTTGCCATTGTAAACACCATTGGCGGCAGCTATTACGAAACGGCCCAAATGCACCTGTACCGCATTTTGTTCCGCTCGGGGCAGCTTTCCAGCGCGGTAATTTTGGTGCTGTTTTTTGCCACGCTGGTGCTGTCGGGCATTGTATTCTGGCTCAACAGGAAAGGAAAAGAAGAATGACCTATTTGCAGATAAACGAGGTGGACAAAAGCTTTGGGCCGGAGCAGGTGCTGCGGGAAATTAACCTTTCGGTGGAAAAGGGCAAGCTGGTAACGCTGCTGGGGCCCTCCGGCTGCGGAAAAAGCACCCTGCTGC
>JBKEBR010000114.1:0-3471 GCA_047973285.1 Oscillospiraceae bacterium
ACAGCTGGCTTTCTCAAATTCATAGCCTGGTTTACCTCCCATGCAATCAGTGGCCTTATAAAACAAACAAGCCGCCTTCCCTGTTCGGGAAAAGCGACTTCTTTGTCGGCGTTGTCATTCGGCAGGGCCGGGGCGGCTGCCGCCTGCCCTGCCATATTTCCCCTATAATACCATTCGGCTTTTGGGGGTTCAACCATTTTCCGTGTTTTGGCATTATCCGCACCTGTTTTTGTTACAATGCCCAAATTCCATGTTTATGCCGCCGCATAAATCTCGGTTTTTTCTATTTTTACGGCGGCATGCAGCCATTGTAAATTTTTATGGCTGAAATTTTTGCAAGGTTTTAAGCGAATTCCATCAGATAAAATGAAAAAAATTTACACTTTTGGCACCCGTAATTTCTATTTTGGGCCCCATGGCGCCGCCCCCTTTGGCCGGCACATTGACATTGCCCCGCCCTTGCACTATAATCTGGTAAAGTTTTGCCGCCAAAGCCATTTCTGTATGTTACCCCGCCCCTGTGCACCTGTTTATGCGGGCGTGGTTTTGAAATTTTTGCAGGAAAGCTTTCAGCCCCGCGGCAGGCATATAACCGGTATGCAAAGCAGGACAAAGGCGTCCCCCTCTATTCGGGGGCGCCTTTTTTGTTTTTTACATTTACTTCAGGGAGGAAGCGTGTTGAAAATTACTATTGGTATAACCGGCGCCAGCGGCTCGCTGTACGGTTACACCCTTTTGCGCCTTCTTTCCAGCTTGCAGGTTTCCTGCGACATTGTGGTTACCGAAATGGGCCAAAAGGTTTTGCAGCACGAATGCGGCCTTTGCCCGCAAGACCTTGCGGCGTACGGCACCCTGTACGAAAACAGCGACCTTTTTTCCCCGCTTGCCAGCGGCTCTTACAAAAGCGGGGGCATGGTGGTGGCCCCCTGTTCCATGAACACGCTGGGCGGCATTGCCGGGGGCACGGGCGGCAGCCTGCTTAGCCGCTGCGCCGCCGTAACCTTAAAAGAACGCCGCCCCCTTGTGCTGCTGGTGCGGGAAACCCCGTTCAGCACCATTCACCTGGAAAACATGCTGCGGCTTTCACAGGCGGGGGCCTGCATTATGCCTGCCTCGCCGGGGTTTTACCACCGCCCCACAGAAATTTGGCAGCAGGTAGAGGGGCTTTGCACCCGTGTGCTGGACCAGCTGCACATAGAGGTGCCCAGCGCAAAGAGATGGGAGGGTGCATAATGGCTGTAACCGAATTTCGGCAGCTGGTTGGCGAATACCTGCAAAGCGGCGCCATGCTGCGGCTGCAGCGCCCTGTGAGCCAGCAGTACGAAGCCGCCGCCCTGCTAAAAAAAAGCAGGGGCGAGCTGCCGCTTTATTTTGAGCATGTAAACGGGGTAAGCTGCCCCATGGTGGCAGGCCTTGGCGGCACCCGGCAGTTAATTGCCCACTCTATGGGCATTGCCCCCGAAGAAATTGTACCCCGTTTGGCCGGGGCCATTGCGGCCCCGTTGCCGGTGCAAACGGTGCAAAATGCCCCGGTGCAGCAAAATGTTGTAACCTCCCCCTTTTCCATAAACCAATACCTGCCGGTGCTTACCCACTACGAAAAGGACGCGGGCCCCTTTATTATTTCGGGCATGATGGTTGCCAAAAACATAGACGGCAGCAAAACCTACACCTCTATACGGCGCATGCAGTATTTGGGCGGCAACAAAACCAACCTGCTGGTTACCTCGCTGGAAATGAAGGAGCAGCTTGCCCATTTTGCCGCCGCTCAAAAGCCCATGGACATTGCCGTTATGTTTGGCCTGGTGCCCGCCGTGGTGCTGGCTTCGCAAATTAGCACCCACACCTACAACGCCAACAAGCTGGAGGTGGCCGGGGCGCTTTTGGGCAGCCCACTGGAGGTAGCCGCCTGCAAAACCGTAGATTTGCAGGTGGTTGCAAACGCCGAATTTGTGCTGGAGGGCCGGGTAACCCCCTGGCTAACAAGCACCGAAGGCCCCTTTGGCGAAATGTGCAGCTATTACGGCCGGGTGCTGCAAATTCCCCAGGTGGAATACACCGCCCTCACCTGGCGCAGCAACCCCATTTACCAGAATTTTTTCCCCTCCGGCAGCGAGGAAAAACTACCCATGGCCATTGCCCGCGAGGTAACCCTGCTGGCCACCCTGCGGCAAACCGTGCCCCAAACAAAGCAGGTGCACATTACCCTTGGCGGGGCCGGGCGGCTGCACGCCGTGGTGCAAATTTGCAAAACCACCGAGGCCGACGGCAGGCAGGCCGCGCTGGCGGCCTTTGCCTCCGACAAAGATTTAAAGCATGTGGTGGTGGTGGACGAGGACGTTGATATTTTTAACATGGAACAGGTGGAATGGGCCATTGCCACCCGCATGCAGGCCGACAGAGATTTGTTTGTAGTGGGCGGCGCCATGGGCTCGCCGCTGGAGCCCTCGCACCTTATGGCGGGCACCAGCGCCAAAATGGGCATAGACGCCACCTGCCCTTTGAACGACAGCAACTTTATAACCACCCATATTCCCGGCGAGGAAAACATTCACCTGGAAGACTATATTGCCGCAAGCGGCAACACCTAAACGAGGAGGCAGAATATGGCAGCAATTGGAATTTTGGAAACCCGCGGCCTTACCGGCGCAACCAACGCCATGGACGCCATGTGCAAAAACGCCGCGGTTTCGGTACAGCAACTGGTGCGCCCCGGCGGCGGGCATATCACCATTGTTGCCACGGGGGACGTGGCCTCGGTGCAGTCTGCCATAGAGGCGGGGGCCTTTGCCGCCCTTGCCATTGGCGGCGAGCTGGTTTGCCAGGCGGTTATTCCAAACCCCCACCCAGACCTTGTTCCCTTTTTGGGGGACTAGCCCCGCCAAAAAATATTGTAAAGGAGGCTTTCCCTCTTGGATTCTTTTGTAGAACTGGTGGTGCGGCAGGTACTTGGCAGCGCCGGCGCCCCCACCGCGGGCAGCGGCAAACCCACCGCCACCGCCCCTGCCGCCCCCGCCCGCCCCAACTACCAGCAGCAGGCGGCGCAGCGCCGGCAGCTTTTGCAGCCGGGCGCCCCGGCTGCCCCAAAGCAGGCTGCTGCAAAGCCCCCCGCGGCACCGGCGGCCCCCTTGCCCACGGCATCCTTTTTTACCCAGCGGCTAAGCGCGGCCCTGCCCGCGCCGCCCAAGGCGGCCGCTCCTGCCGGGGCGGAAAAGCCTTTTTCCCTCTCCCCTTCGGCCGCCGAACCGCGGCCCTGCTGTGGCAACTGCAAGGGCTGCGGCGGCCTTTTCCACCTCGGCGGCGCTGCCCGCAAACCGGAAAAAGAAGGGGGTGGCGGCGGCGCCCCAGTCCATGGCCCAGGCCAATGCGGGGCAGGCGGCCAAAACGGCGTTGGCGGCAAACAGCTGCGCAAGGGTGCTGGCGGGGGCTTCACAAACGGCGGCGTGCTGGCCGTCTTTTAGGGCAAGCCCC
>JBKEBR010000115.1:0-8972 GCA_047973285.1 Oscillospiraceae bacterium
TAAATTCCTCCCGGCTGAGGGTGGTGCGCAGGCCGGGAATGGCCTCCATTTTGTCTACCGTGCCGCCGGTGTGCCCAAGGCCCCGGCCGCTCATTTTGGCAATTTTTACGCCGCAGGCCGCCACAAGGGGGGCCACCACCAGGGTGGTTTTGTCGCCCACGCCGCCGGTGCTGTGCTTGTCTGCCTTAATGCCCGCAATGGGCGAAAGGTCTACCCAGTCGCCCGAGCGGGCCATGCTGTCGGTAAGGCGGGCGGTTTCCTCCGCCGTCATGCCCTTTAAAAACACCGCCATCAAAAAGGCCGCCATTTGGTAGTCGGGAATTTCGCCCTTTGTAAAGCCCTGCACCGCAAATTCTATTTCTTCGGGGGCAAGGCTGCCACCGTCTCGTTTTTTCGCAATAATGTCGTACATTCTCATAACAGCCTGCTCCTTTTGTTTTTGTGTGGTGGGCCCATCGCGCGGGCCGCTTTTATGGCTTTGCACCGGCAGGGCGTATGCACTCCTCTTCGGTAAGCACCAGCTGTACCGGCAAATCGTGGGGCTCTTGGGGCAGGCTTGCCTGCAAAAGCCTGTGCCTGCAAAGGCAGGCGGTGTGTCCCTGCATTTGGGGCAGGTACCTGTCGTAATAGCCGCCGCCATAGCCAAGGCGGTTGCCCTGCCGGTCGGCGGCAACGCAGGGCACCACGCAAAAATGGATGGCACCGGGCTGCACCAAGGGCGCCGTTTCCCCCGGCTCCAAAAGGCCAAAGGCCGCCGGGCGCAGCTGTGCCAGGCTGGTTATGCGCCTTGCCTGCATTACACCGTTTGCAAAGCACTTTGGCACGCAAACGGTTTTGCCCGCGCCCAGCGCGGCCGCCAGTATGGCCCGGGTGGCCACCTCACGCTTTACGCCCACATAGCAAAACACCACCCCGGCGGCGGCAAACTCGGGCAGCACATATAGGCGGCGGGCGATTGCCTCGTCTGCACGCTGTGTGTATTCTTGTTCAAACGCCGCCGTTTGCCGCAAAAAATACGCCCGCAGCTGCCGCTTATCCATGGGCATTTCCCCCTGCATGGGCTACCTTACCTGGGCGCCAAAGGGGAAAAGGGCAAGCTTTGCAAACTTAAAGCATTGCAGCCCAAAGGGAATACCCACAATGGTGATGCACAGCACCAGCCCAATTGCCATTGCCTCAATGGCCAGCGGAATACCGCTTATAAAAAACCATAGTACGTTGGCAAGCCCGGAAAATACCCCGCCGCCGTAGTACACCTCTTTGCCAAAGGGAAACAGCATAAGGCCCGCAAATTTAAAGCACTGCATTCCAATGGGAATGCCTATAATGGTAATGCACCAAAGGCAGCCCGCCAAAACCCAGCCAATGCAAAGCCAAAGCCCCGCAAAAACAAACCAAAGAATGTTGCCCAAAACCTTCATCGCTTTCCTCCCGGCGGCCCGCGCCGCCCAGCCTGCCCCGCCTATGTAAAAACTGCGCAAATTTTGCGCGGCAGCTATATTCCCATTTTTTACTTATGCTATAATGAATGGTATATTTATTATACCATATTGTGCCTTTTACGGATGTACCTTTTAAATTCCCCTATGCCGCCCCCGAAAAGGAGAGCCCTTTTGAAAAAGCTGCTGATGATTAGCTTTGACGCGGTTGGAGATTTGGAATATGAGCAGTTGCTGCAATACCCAAACTTTTCCGCCCTTGCGGCAAAGGCCGAAACCCACCGCAATGTGCAAACGGTATTCCTTTCCAACACCTACCCCATACACGCCTCGGTTGTTACCGGGGTGCACCCCGCTGTGCACGGGCTTATTTCCAACACCGAGCCTTTCCCCTGCCACAACCCGGTTTGGCTTTGCGAAGACCGCCTTCTGAAGGCAACGCCGCTGTGGCAGGCCGCCGCCGAGCAGGGAATTGAAACGGCCGCCGTGTTGTGGCCGGCTACCGCCCGCTCGCGCCACATACGCTACAACATTCCCGAGGTTTTGGCCCGCCCCGGCAAAAGCCAAGTGCTTGCCAATTTTTCAGCCGGAAGCAAGGGCCTGCAGCTGCAGCTGTTTTTGCGCTACCGCCATTTGCTGAAGGGCATACAGCAGCCGCAGCGCGACGCCTTTGCCACCGCCTGCATGGCGGACATTATGCGGCGCCACCGCCCCGGCCTGATGCTGATGCACCTTACCTGTTACGACACCTTATGCCACCAATACGGCAAGGATTACGGCAGGCTGGCCACCGCCTTCGCGGCCCTGGACGCCAACCTTGGCGCCCTGCTGGCAGCCGCCGACGGCGAAACCAGCGTGGTTGTGTTTTCAGACCACAGCCAAATTACGGTGCACACCGTTTTGCAGCCAAACCTTGTGCTGCTGCGGCAGGGGCTGCTGGGCAAAACACAGGCCGACTGGCAGCCCGGCCCCGCAAACTGCTTTGTAGAGTGCTGCGGCGGTTCAGCCTTTTTGCACCCCGGCAACCTTTTGCCCGCCCAAATTGAGGAATTGAAGGCCCTGTTTGCCCAAAGCGGGGGCTTTCACCGGTTTTTAACCGAAAAAGAGATGCAGGCCTGCGGCCGGGGCAACCTTCCCTTTGGGTTTTGCGCCGCGGCGGGGTATTGCTACGAGGCCCACCACAGCGAGGAAAAGGGCAACCATGGCTACCCGCTGAATTACCCGGACTATTCGGTTTTTTATATGGCCTATGGCCCGGCGTTTGAGGCCGGGAAAACTTTGCAGGGCGGCAGCCTGCTGGAGCTGGCCCCGCTTGCCGCAAAAGAACTGGGGCTGCGCCTGCCCCAATTGAACAGCGCCGTTTGACACCTTCATTATAAAGGGGGCTTTTGCATGGACGAGCACAAAGCAAAAATGACCAGGGAAGAAAAAAGCTGGATCTTGTACGACTGGGCCAATTCCGTATACGCCACCATTATGATGGCGGCGGTTTTCCCCATCTATTTTTCCAGCACGGCGGGCGCCGCAGGCCAATCCGGCGATTACTGGTGGGGCATTGGCACCTCTGTTGCCACCGCCGTTGTTGCCATTTTGGCCCCTTTTATCGGCGCCCTCGCCGACTTTAAGGGGTACAAAAAAAAGCTGTTTTCCCTTTACCTTATTATAGGGCTTGCCTTTACGCTGCTGAGCGCCGTAAGCGACAACTGGGTTTTGCTGCTGCTGGGGTACATTCTTTCCCACATTGGGTTTTCGGGCAGTTGCCTTCTTTACGACAGCTTTTTAACCGATGTTACCACCCCGGAAAGGATGGATAAAATTTCCGGTTACGGCTATGCCTTTGGCTATATCGGCGGCAGCACCATTCCCTTTTTGGCCAGCATTGCGCTGATTGCCTTTGGGGAAAACTTTGGAATTGGCACCTCGCTTGCCTTCAAAATTTCGGTTGCCATTGCGGTGGTGTGGTGGGGCCTTTTTTCCATTCCTTTTTTAAAAAATGTACAACAGAAGTACAGTGTGGAAAAGCCCAAAACCGCCACGCTGAAACACGCCTTTGCCGCCGTACTGCAAACCGCCAAAAAGATATTCCAGAACAAAAGCATTTTCTTTTTTATTCTGGCCTACTTTTTTTACATTGACGGCGTTGGCACGGTAATTAGCATGTCTACCAGCTACGGGGCCACCCTTGGGCTGGATTCCACCGGCATGATTCTGGCCCTTTTGGTAACCCAAATTGTGGCCTTCCCCTGCTCTATTTTGTTCAGCACCCTCAGCCGTAAATTCGGCTCGCTTACCATGCTGCGCAACGCCGTGTACCTTTACCTCGTTATTTGCATTGTTGGCTTTGTAATGGGCTTTGGGCTGGAGGAGGGCTTTTTCGGCACCGATGTTGCCCTTGTTCTGTTTTGGATTCTGGCGGGCTTGGTGGGCACCGTGCAGGGCGGCATACAGGCCATTTCCCGCTCGTACTACGGCAAGCTGGTTCCCCCTGAAAATTCGGGCGAATATTTTGGCTTTTTCGATATTTTCGGCAAATTTGCCGCCGTGCTGGGCCCCGCCCTGTACGCTTTAACCAAAACCCGTACCGGGCGCAGTTCTTTGTCTATACTTTCCATTATACCTCTTTTTTTAATTGCCCTTGTCATTTTAATTGCAGGGCGAAAGCACCTGGTGAAATAACCCTTTCCGGCGGGCGGGGCAGCATGCTGCCCCGCCCGTTTTTTTTGCGCACACCGCACAGGCTGCCTTTTTTACCACCAGCCTGTGGCAAGGGCGGCCGCCCGGGCAAAAAAACACTTTTGTTCATTTATTTTTTTGCTCTTTTACCAGCAAGAAAATATCCCACCTCAACTTGACTTTTCAGCACAGTGGGTATATTATTAAGTATGCAATTAGCTGGTGCTAATGCTTTTTTATCGCGCATTTGTTAGCTGGCGCTAACATTTTTGAAAGGGGACCCTTTTTATGCAAAACCAAAATGTGCCGCCCAAATCTTCCTCCGGGTGCGCCCCGCTTGCCATGGCCAGCAGCGGTGTTCCCTTGCAGGTGGTTTCCATCCATGGCAAAGACGATACCAGGCATTTTCTTGCCCAGCTTGGGTTTGTGGAAGGCTCTGAGGTATCGGTGGTTTCGCAAATGGCCGGCAACCTTATTGTGGAAGTAAAGGGCAGCCGCCTTGCCATAAGCAAGCCAATGGCCATGCGGGTAATGGTTTGTTAGCAGTATATCTTGTGGCACACCGCCGCTTGTTATATAAAATGTATTTGTAAGGGAGGAAAAGACTGCATGCGGACTTTAAGGGAAATTAAGCCAGGAGAAAGCGTTGTTGTTGCGCGCTTGAACGGTTCTGGCGCATTGAAACGCCGAATTATGGACATGGGTGTTACCAAGGGCACGGCCATACACGTGCGCAAGGTTGCCCCGCTGGGAGACCCTGTAGAGGTTACCATACGCGGCTACGAGCTTTCGCTGAGGAAAGACGAAGCCCAAAACATTGAGGTAGAGTAAACCCTTCGGCGGCCTTGCCGGTTGTTTTACAACACCTTGTTTTTTGGTTGTATGTTAGCTTTTGCTAACCAATCTCTTGTTTTCGACGAATTATTTGTTGAAACTGCCATAATTGAAGGAGGAAGAACATGAGCGTTACCATTGCCCTTGCAGGCAACCCCAATAGCGGCAAAACCACTATGTTTAACGACTTAACCGGTTCCAACCAGTATGTTGGCAACTGGCCCGGCGTTACCGTAGAAAAAAAGGAAGGCCGGCTGCGCAAGCACAAAGATGTTACCATTGTTGACCTTCCCGGTATTTACTCGCTGTCTCCCTACACCCCCGAAGAAATTGTAAGCCGCGATTACCTGCTGCACCAAAGCCCCGGCGCCATTTTAAACCTGGTGGACGCCAGCAACCTGGAGCGCAACCTTTACCTTACCACCCAAATACTGGAAATTGGCCTGCCTGTGGTGGTGGCCCTGAACATGATTGACGTTGTAAAGAATAATGGCGACACCATTGACATTGCCAAGCTGAGCAAAGCCCTTGGCTGCCCCGTGGTGGAAACCAGCGCTTTAAAAGGCACCGGCCTTACCGAAGCCGTAAACCTTGCCATTGAGCTGGCCAAAAAAGCCCAGCCCGCCAAGGTAGAGCACACCTTTGCCGGCACCGTTGAAAAAGCCCTTTCCGACATTGAAGGTGTTTTAACCGGTAAAGTAGCCGAAAACCAAAAACGCTGGTATGCCGTAAAGCTGTTTGAGCATGATGAAAAGGCGCTTGAGTCGCTCAAGCTTTCCGCTGCCGACAGCAAAAGCATAGAGGAAATTGCCAAAGCCGTTGAGGCCCATTACGACGACGAAAGCGAAAGCATTATTACCTCTGAACGGTACGAGTGGATTGCGAAAATTATGGCCTCCTGCGTGCGCAAGGTGCCCCAGGCCCTTACCACCTCCGACAAAATTGACCGCATTGTTACCAACCGCTGGCTGGCGCTGCCCATTTTTGTGGTCATTATGTTTGCGGTTTATTACATTGCCGTTTCCACGGTTGGCTCTATTGTAACCGATTTTACCAACGATACGCTGTTTGGCGAGTGGATACAGCCCGCCGTGGGCGCCTTTTTGACAAGCGTGGGTGCCGCCGAATGGATTATCAGCCTTGTGGTGGACGGCATCATTGGCGGCGTGGGCGCCGTGCTTGGCTTTGTACCGCAAATGGTTGTGCTGTTTTTGCTGCTTTCCTTTTTGGAAGACTGCGGCTATATGGCCCGTATCGCCTTTATCATGGACCGTATTTTCCGCAAATTCGGCCTTTCGGGCAAAAGCTTTATCCCCATGCTTATCTCCTCCGGCTGCGGCGTGCCGGGTGTTATGGCCACCAAAACCATTGAGAATGAAAAAGACCGCCGCATGACCATTATTACCACCACCTTTATTCCCTGCGGCGCCAAGCTGCCGGTTATTGCCCTTATTTCGGGCGCCATTTTAGGCGGCGAAGCCTGGTGGATGGCCCCCATTATGTATTTTGTGGGCGTGCTTTCGGTTATTGTTTCGGGTATTATTCTGAAAAAGACCAGGCTGTTCGCAGGCGACCCCGCCCCCTTTGTAATGGAACTGCCCCAGTACCACTGGCCCGCCATTAAAAACCTTCTTTTGCACATGTGGGAGCGCGTACGTTCCTTTATTGTAAAGGCCGGTACCATTATTTTTGCCTCTGCCGTTATTATCTGGTTTTTGGCCGGGTTTGGCTTTGCGGGCGGCGGCTTTGGCTATGTGGAGGAACTTGATGCCAGCCTGCTGGCCGCCATTGGGCGCTTTGTATCCCCCGTCTTTATGCCGCTTGGCTTTGGAGACTGGCGCGCCACTGTGGGCAGCATTTCGGGCTTGGTTGCCAAGGAAAACCTTGTAAGCACCCTTGCCGTTTTGTACGGCATGGCGGAGGACGCCGAGGGCACCGGCCTTTGGAGCGCCACCATGGCCATGTTCCCCAGTGTTGTGGCCGCGGTATCCTTCTTAATATTCAACCTGCTGTGCGCCCCCTGCTTTGCCGCCATTGGCGCCATTAGCCGCCAGATGAGCAGCGGCAAATGGACAGCCTTTGCCGTTGCCTATCAAACCATTTTCGCCTATACCATTGCCTTGATGGTATATCAGTTTGGCACCCTGTTTACCACCGGGGCGTTCACTGTGGGCACCATTGTTGCTTTGGTAATTTTGGTTGTTTACCTCTTCCTTCTTTTCCGCCCGGCTCCAAAATTGAAACTGCATAAGGCCGTTGTTGGCTCTTAACTTTGGCACGGCAGTTTAACAGGTTCTTTTGCCCGGTACAATACACCCTGGGAGGTGTGCCTTTATGATTGCTACCATTATTGTTCTGGTTGTTATTGCCGCGTTGTTTGCACTGGCCCTTCGCCATATTGTAAAGCAGCGCAAAAGCGGCGGCTGCGCTTCCTGCGGCACCGACGCAGACAATGCCTGTGCCTGCTGCAGCGGCTGTTCCCCTGAGGCACCGCAAAAGCATTCTTAAAAATAAGCTCCCCGCGGCCAGCCCTTGCTTGTGGCAGGCCGCGGGGTTTCTTATGCCGTTCTGCAGCCTTTGGGGGTTCAGGGCTATGGTATTCGTTTTGTTACTGGAACCCACTGTTCTATTGTGCTATACTTTAAACAGTTGTTGCAGCCTTTTAAAGAGAACTTTACCAAAAGCATACGGGAGGAATTTTTTCATTTATGGACAACAGCAGCTCACAGTACCGGCATGATTATATTAAACCGCTTACCCTTTTACCCATGCGGGGTTGCAAAGAAATGGGAGACCGTGTAAACGATTATTTGCAGCAATGGACGGTAGAACCCGAGAATGAAAAGCTTTTCACCTTTTCCATGCGCGAGAACGGTTCTTTTTTAATTAATGCCGAATGCCCGCGCTTTGGCACCGGCGAAGGCAAGGGCATGATTCACAGCTCTGTGCGCGGCCACGACCTTTACATTTTGTGCGATGTTACCAATTACAGTGAAACATACCGCATGTACGGGGTGAGCTCCCCCATGTCTCCCGACGACCATTTTCAGGATTTAAAGCGCATTATTGCCGCGGCAGGCAACAAGCCCTACCGGGTTACGGTAATTATGCCCTTTTTGTATGAGGGCCGCCAGCACCGCCGCAGCAGCCGGGAATCTTTGGACTGCGCTATGGCGCTGCAAGAGCTGTTTTCCATGGGTGTGGAAAACATTATTACCTTCGACGCCCACGACCCGCGCGTGCAAAACGCCGCCCCTTTGAGCAATTTTGACAATGTGCAGCCCACCTACCAAATGCTGAAATGCCTTTTGCGCAACGAGCCGGATTTGAAAATTGACAAAGAGCATATGATGGTTATTTCGCCCGACGAGGGCGCCGCCGCCCGGAACATTTATTATTCCAGCATGCTGGGGTTGGATTTGGGCCTGTTTTACAAACGGCGCGATTATTCCTGCGTGGTAAACGGCCGCAACCCCATTGTGGCCCACGAGTACCTGGGCTCTTCGGTAGAGGGCAAGGATGTTATTATTGCCGATGACATTCTTTCCACCGGCGATTCCATGCTGGATTTGTGCCGCGAACTTAAACGCCGCAAGGTTGGCCGGGTATTTTTGGCCACCACCTTTGCCCTGTTTACCGAAGGGCTTGCCTGTTTTGACGAAGCCTACGAGCAGGGGTTGTTTGACAGGCTGCTTTCCACCAACCTTTCGTACCTGAACCCCGAGCTGAAAACCCGCCCCTGGTTCAGCGAGGCAAACATGTCGAAATATATTGCCATGCTGATTGCCACCCTGAACCACGACTATTCCATTTCGAAGCTGCTCAACCCGTCCGAGCGCATTAAGGCCCTGCTGAAACGCCACCGCGCGGCCCAGGGCATAGAGTAAAATTCAAAAGACAACCCGGTGCCTGCCTGGCGCCGGGTTGTTTTGCGTTTTGCGGGTGGTACATGTTTCACGCAATATGGTATAATAATTGCAAATACAGCTTTGTGAGGAGCTTTTATGAAAACAATGCGCGCCCTTA
>JBKEBR010000116.1:0-4005 GCA_047973285.1 Oscillospiraceae bacterium
ACTTGCCCACCATGGCCCGGAAGACCTGTTTATTTCCGTTATTTCTTTTATTGGCGCTTTTGCGTTGCTTTCCACCATCAATTTTACTTTAACCTGCATTATTTTTGCACTGGTTCCTTTAATGCTGGTCTTTAATTTTCTCATGAGGGCAAAAATGAAAAAGGCCTTTGCGCTGCGAAGAGAAAAAACTGCATCCATTAACGCGGAAATTGAGAACAGCATTTCCGGCATACGGGTGGTAAAGGCCTTCACAAATTCCGACTATGAGGAAGAAAAGTTTGGCGAGAGAACGGAGGAGTTCGTGGCAGCCAGCACCAATGCCTACCGGGTAATGGGGGCTTTTCACACCGGAATGAGCTTCGGAGTGGATTTTTTGGGGCTTGCGGCGCTAGCTGTGTCGGCATTGTTTGTACTGTTTGGCAAAATTAATATCGGCGATTTTACGGCATTTTTATTGTATATTGGTATGTTTACACAGCCTATTCGCCGCCTTACCCAGTTTATAGACCAATACCAGGACGGTATGTCTGGCTTCAGGCGCTTCACCGAAATTATGGCGGCAGAGCCCGAGCCTAACCCCTCTGCTCCTCAAAAGCCGCGCATTATACGCGGGGAAATAGAGTTTAAAAACGTCTCTTTTTCTTATGGGGAAAGCCAAAAGGTGTTGCGCGATGTTTCGCTTCGCATTCCCTCGGGGAAAACTGTTGCGCTTGTAGGCCCTTCCGGTGGCGGCAAAACCACGCTTTGCCACTTAATTCCCCGTTTTTATAAGCCAACCTCCGGCGGTATTATGCTGGATGGAATTGACGTACAAAATTTCGATTACGTTGAACTGCGCCGGGCCATTGGCATTGTGCAGCAAGATGTGTTTATTTTTGCGGGAACCATTCGGGAAAATATAGCCTATGGAAATTTGGATGCAAGCGAAGAAGAAATTATTGTGGCGGCAAAAGAAGCCGGTTTGCATGAGTATATTGTTTCCTTGCCCAATGGGTACAACACCAATATTGGCGAGCGGGGCACCAAGCTTTCCGGGGGGCAAAAACAGCGCATCTCCATTGCCCGGGTTTTCCTTAAAAACCCCCCTATCCTTATTTTGGACGAGGCCACCAGCGCGCTGGACAACGCAACCGAGCAAGCGGTTCAAAAGGAATTTGATTTATTGGCCAAAAACCGCACAACCCTTGTTGTGGCACACCGGCTTTCTACTGTGCGCAATGCCGACGAAATTGTTGTTTTAACCGAAAACGGTATTGCCGAGCAGGGCACTCACGAAGACTTAATGAAGATAAGCGGTGGTGTATACCGCGGGCTGTATGAAACTCAATTTGAAAAATTTTGACGCAAAAAAATAAAAATGGAGACATTATGCTGGAAAAATATCATTTGCTAAATATAGCCAAAACCCAATTGGCTTTAACCCTTGGCTGCTTGCCCGAACAGTTTAACAGCCGGTGCCCCCACGTGGCTTTTGTGCACAATTCATTGCCGAAAAGCCTAGAGGCTGGCAGCTTTTTTAAAGCCGCCAGCTTTGCCGGAGGGGCGGTTTTCAGCAGTTCAAATAAAAGCTTTATTGACCGGTGCCGCAGTACCCTGTCTCCCCTTTCCAAAGACTGGTGCTTTGAGCCGCCAGTGTTTGAAAAACTGGAAAACGGTTTAAAACAAAACGGCTACTGCCTACAGCGGCAAAAGTTGTATTTTTTGCCTTCTGAACAGTTGCGCCCAAAGGCGGCACCACAAAATATTGAGCTGCGGTGGTACAACCGGCAACAATTAGAGGAATTCCCCCTTGTGCCGGAATACGCCAAGGCGCTGGAGCACAACCCCGAACGGCCCGACAGCCTGGGGGTTGCGGCGGTGAAAAACGGCAATATTCTTGGCCTTGCCGGCGCAAGCGCCGACTATGAAACCATGTGGCAAATTGGCATTGATGTTTTGCCGGAGGGCCGGGGGCAAGAAATTGCCCCGCTGCTTGTAAGCCAGCTGGCATTTCGCATTTTGGAACTTGGAAAAATACCTTTTTACGGCACCGCGGCCTCGCACTTAATCTCACAGAATGTTGCTTGGAAGGCCGGGTTTTTCCCCGCCTGGGCAGAACTTTCATCCACCCGGGTTTAGTTACTTGTTTTTCCGCAGCGTTGTTCTTTGCCATTTGCCGCAAGTACCAGCAGCGTGTGCCATAGGCGCGGAATAACCAGCCACCTTTGCATTCTGAGGCAAAACGAAAAACTCCCCTTCTGCCGCTGGCAAAAAGGGAGTTTTTATTCTTTTTCTTTAAGCCGCTTCATGGCCGGAATCTTCGTATTCGCTGTTTACCGCGGCTTCAGAATGGCCTTCGGCCCCCTCTTCCCCGGTTGAAAAGAAAATAAACCCAATAGCGGCTACCACACAAACAACAGTGATGATTGCGAAAACCATACTGACCCCCCCATTTCATATAGTAAAAGCAGCTTTTTTACCTGCTCTGTTTACTATACGAATACGCAGGGGCTTTTATTTCAAAAACATTCAAATAATTGAAAATAAAAACCAAACGGGGGCCGCCATGTCGTTGTTCTGGTATGGGTGGCAAACCATACAAAAGCGCCGGGCGCTGCCCCGCACGCTACAGAAAGAATTTGGCCAATTGTTGCACTGCTATTCAAAACAATTCAGTGCCAGGGCTGTAAAGCCTTTGGGGCGCATACTTTGCTTTTCGGCTATGTGTGCAAGAGGGCATTCGTTTTCCAATGGTTTGCCGGCATAATCAAAAGCAAATTACAACACAATATCTTTCAGCAGGCTTTGGCCCGCAAAAGCCACAGGCAAGCCGAAGTACTCGGCAATTGTATTGGCCACGTGCCCAAAGGAGTGTTTGGTTCCCAGGTTGGTGCCCGCCTTTATTCCCTTGCCGCAGGCAAGAAACGGCACACATTCGCGGGAATGGTCTGTGGAAGGGGTTGAAGGGTCGCAACCATGGTCGGCTGTAATCATCACAATGTCCTCCGGCTGCAAAAGCGGCAGCAAACGCCCCAGTGCCTCGTCAAACTCGCTCATGGCATTCGCATATCCGTCCACATCATTGCGGTGGCCGTATATCATATCAAATTCCACCAGGTTTATAAAGGCCAGCCCCTCAAACTTACGGCCGGCAAGGCTTATGGCAACCTCCATACCTTCACGGTTGTTTTTTGTTTTAATTTGCTCTGTAATTCCCTGCCCGGCAAAAATATCATAAATTTTCCCAACACCTATTACATCCTTGCCGGCTTTCACCAAAGAGTCTAATACGGTGGGGGCCGGCGGCTTCAAAGAAATATCGTGCCTGTTGGGTGTACGGGTAAAACTAGCGGCGTCATTGCCCACAAACGGGCGGGCAATTACACGTCCCACCGCCAAATTCCCCACCAAAAGTTCACGGGCAATATCACAATAACGGTACAGTTCCGGCACGGGCACAATCGCTTCGTTTGCGGCCACCTGAAACACACTGTCTGCACTGGTATACACAATAAGCGCACCGGTTTTCATGTGTTCTTCCCCATAATCCCGCAGCACATCGGTGCCGGAATAGGGTTTGTTTACAATGGTTTTACGCCCTGTGCGTTTTTCGAACTCCGCAATAAAGGCAGGCGGGAAACCGTTCGGGAAAACAGGCAACGGCTTTGGGCTTTCAACACCGGCAATTTCCCAATGCCCAATTGTAGTGTCTTTTCCCATGCTGGCTTCCTCAAGGCGGCCAAACGCCCCCTTAGGTTCCTCTTCTTTTGGCGTTACTTCTACTTTATCAATATTAAAAAGCCCAAGCTTTTTCAAATTCGGGGTAAAAAAACGTTTGCTTTTGGAGATTGCCAGCAGCGTATCACTGCCTTCATCGCCAAAGGCGGCCGCGTCGGGGGCATGGCCTATTCCAAAGCTGTCTAAAATAATCAAAAAAACTCTTTTTGCCATTTTTAAATTCCCTCCAAAATAAAATTAAACCTGTTTAAAATTGCAACCATTGCAAACTAAAGTATACAAATTTTG
>JBKEBR010000117.1:0-12931 GCA_047973285.1 Oscillospiraceae bacterium
CCTTACTTTTCCGTGTCTGTGCGCGTCAGCCTTCCAAAAAGGCGCTGCGCTGGGTTTTATGGGGTTCCGCCTCCACCGCATTGGGGTGGCCGTCAAAATATTGGGGCCGGAAATGCAGCAGCAGCTTTGCCCGGCTTTATTGGGGGGCGGCAAACACAAGCTCCAATTTTTGCAGCTGTACCGAGCGAAAAAACGACTCGGGCGTAAGGGGCAGGCACACCGTGGCCCGGCCCTCCTCCACAAGGTAGCATTCCGCCCCTTCGGCCGCCTCATCCTCTTCGGCGCTGGCGGTCCAGTCTTCGGCCTGGGCGTAAATGCTGTCTTCATCGCCCAGCAGGCCGTTTACAAGGGCCTCTTCCACCAGCGGGCGGGCTGTTTGCAGCCAGGCAACCCATTCTTGTATGGCGGGCAGGCACTCTGCAAGGCAGGCGCCATTTTGCTCGGGCAGCTGTACCGTAACAGGGGTAAGCGCCGGGCCCCAGCCCTCCACCTCGGCCTCAAACAGCCCGCCCGGCCGCGGCACAAATTGTTTCTCCTCTATTCTGCTCACAAAAAATCCCCCTTAGGTATTTCTCAGTCGAGGATAATGTCGTCTACCGTGCAGCCCGCCGGAATAAACGGAAGCACCTTTTCATCCATGCCAATGACGCACTCAATCCAAACCGGGCCGCTGCTTTGCAACGCCTTTTCCATGGCCCGCCGGAATTCCTCCGGCGTGGTAACCCGGTACCCGGTGGCACCAAAGCCTTCGGCCACCTTTACATAATCGGTTTTGCGCTCCAGCGTGGTGCTGGAATACCGCGCGTCGTAAAAAGACTTTTGCCACTGGCGCACCATGCCCAGCACCTGGTTGTTCATAATAACGGTGATAACCGGCAGTTTGTAGCTTACGGCGGTACACACCTCGTTCATGTTCATGTGGAACGAGCCATCGCCGGTAATGTGAATAACGTGCCTGCCGCCCACACCCAGCTTGGCCCCTATGGCCGCGCCATAGCCAAAGCCCATGGTGCCAAGGCCGCCGCTGGTAATAAAGCTGCGGGGCCGCGTGCGCCGGCAGTACTGCACCGCCCACATCTGGTGCTGGCCCACATCGGTAACCAACACCGCGTCGTGCCCGGCCGTTTCAGAAATAATGTCGATAATTTCATGGGGCTTCAATTCGGTTTTGCTGTTTTGGGGGTGCAGGTCCTGCTTTTTCCACTCGGCAATTTCCTGCAGCCAGGCGTCGTGGTTGCTTTGCTCCAGCATGGGCAGCACCTGCTGCAAAATAAGCTGAATATCGCCCACCACCGCGTGGTCTACCTTTACGTTTTTATTTACCTCGCTGGGGTCTATTTCAATTTGCACAATTTTGGCCCGGTGCCCAAAGCGCCCGGTGTTCAGGGCAACCCTGTCGGAAAAGCGAAAGCCCACCGCCAAAATCAAATCGGCGCTGTCCAGCGCCTTGTTGCCCGAAAGCTGGCCGTGCATGCCCACAAGGCCAACATTCAGCGAATCGTCCCAGCTGAGCACCCCTGTGCCCATAATGGTGTGCACCGCGGGAATTTGCCCTTTGTGCACCTCATCGTACAGTTCCTGCGCGGCCCCGCGGGAGGTTACCACGCCGCCAAAGCAGATGAGCGGGCGGCTACTGCGCCCAAGGTAGCGCACAATTTCCCAAATTTCCTCATCGTTGTGAAAGGGGGGCTTTTGCTCTGCAAAGGCCGGGCCCGGGGTAAAGTCGCATTCGGCAATTTGCGCGTCCTTGGTAATATCCACCAGCACGGGGCCTTTGCGCCCGCTGCCCGCAATGGAAAAGGCGGCCCGCAGGGTATCGGCCAAATCTTCCACGCGGCGCACCATATAGTTGTGCTTGGTAATGGGCATGGTAATGCCCATGGTGTACACTTCCTGAAAGCTGTCCTTGCCAATTAAGCTGCTGCCCACATTGCCGGTAATGGCAACCATGGGCACGCTGTCCATATAGGCGGTGGTAATGCCGGTAACAAGGTTGGTGGCCCCGGGGCCGCTGGTGGCAATGACCACGCCGGTTTTGCCGGTGGCGCGGGCGTAACCATCGGCAGCGTGGGAGGCACCCTGCTCGTGCGCCGTAATATGGTGAAAAATTTCGTCGCGGTGGCGGTACAGGGCATCGTAAATGGGTAGAACAGCCCCACCCGGGTATCCGAATACCGTGGTTGCACCCTGCTCAATGAGGATGTGGGCTAAAATCTCCGCACCTGTTAATTTCATGGCCAAACTCTCCTTTTTTGACGGAACGATGAAAAACAAAAGAAGGGCATCCGCTTTACCGGCGCAACTTTTCTTTGTTGCCAGGTTCCCAAATTCAATTTCATTTACCCTTGTGTTTCCCTTTCCCTTACCGGTGGTGCAACCGCCGCCAGAATATAAAAACACCTCTGTCTCGTAAAGAGACAGAGGTGTTCACTCTGCGGTACCACTCTTCTTGCCGCCGGCTTTTGGGCACAGGCGGCCACTTTGCGGCATTGGGCTTTTTTGCAAAGCCGTATATGCCGGGCGCCGTAACATGGCGCCGTACGTCCGCGCCTACACAAACCAAAGCGGTTCTTCAGGCGGCTGCTCCGGGCAGAGACTTCACGCTGCGTTCCAACACTGCCTTGCACCGTACGGCAGCTCTCTGTAGTTTTTGCGCAGGTTACTGGTTCCCATCATAGCATTTGCGGGGCTTATGAAATTATCCCTTATTATAGCGAAGAGTGTTTCCCCTGTCAATTCCTTTTTATATTAAATTTTTACGGTTACATTTCGGCAATGGAATAAATTTGCAGCAGGCAGTATGCGCAGAATATCGTTAAAAATAAAACATGCTGCCGGCGCGGGGCCGTTTTAAGGCGGCGTAGCAGAACACAGCACACCGCAACAACGGCCAGGCTGAAAAACAGGCCTGTTCTGTCGCCAGACACCCACACCGTGGGCGAAAGCCCCATCATTACCCGGCTGCCAAAACCGCACACCAGCACCCAAACAGCGGCCAACGCCGTGGGGGTATGCCCTAAAGCTAGGTAAAGGTTTACAAGGCTTGCGGCAAAGGCGGCATACAAAAGCAGCAAAGGAAGGTAGGCCACCGGCACATTGGCGTTGGAAAGGGTAATCATGCCTTCGCCGTTGAGCGCCCCCGTAAAAAACGCAAGCTGCGGAAAAAGGCGCAGGCTGTAATTTTGGTAAACGCCCAGCACAAGGCACACCCCAAGCGGGAAAAGCGCCAGCAGCCGGTATACAACATTTTTGTACCGGCGCCACACCAGCCAGGCGGTAAGCAGGCAGAAAAAGGCAAAAATATAGTCCCGCGCATACAACACCGTTTGCAGGGTGGTGCTTATGCCAAGCTCAAGGTTTGCAACAAAAGAGCGCATACCGTAGTTGGGAAACCACTGGCTCAGCTCCACCGCATACCGCACCTTGGCGCCGGGGCAGGTAATTGCGTACACAATGCCGGCCAAACACACCCCAAGCTGCGCCCACAGCACCCAGTGTATTTTTTTGCGGCCTGCCAGCAAAAATACCAGCACCCCTGCCAGCAGCAGCACATAAAAGGCGGCCACCTGCTCCATATTGGTGGCGTACAGCAGCAGCGGCAGCGACAGCGCGCACCAAATGCGGCGGGACGCCTGCCCTTTGGCGGCGGCAGCGGAGGGCAGCAGCGCCGCCAGGGCCGCCACCGCGGGCCACAAATACACAAGGGTGGTGGCTATCCACCCGGCGGTGCGCATGTTCTGCCAGGGGTACAGCAGCATAAACCCGCACAGCAGCCAGTTGGTGGCGGTGTCCTTCCAGGCGCCGGCCAGCTTGGAAAGGCAGAGGGCGCATACCGTGGCCACAAGGGGGTTCATCAGCCGCCAAACCAGCTTTGGCAGGTAGGCCACAACGCACAGCACCAATTCTATAAGCACCCGAGACGACCAGTTGAAGTAGTGGTACACCGAAAAGCTCCACAAATTGGTGGTGGCCAGCACATTGCCGTAATAAACCTCGTCTCCCGCCTCCATTACAAAGGTCAGGTGGCAGGCAAGCAAAATGGCCCACAGCACCAAAAAGGGCAGGTAAGGCGAAGAAAAAAGGCGTTTCCAAAAGCTTTTTTCCATTTTAACCGTTTGCATGGCCTACCCCTCCCCCAGGTACTGCCCGGTGTGCACCAGGGCGTTGTACGCATTGCTGCGGTAGGCAAAGCAAATTTCGTAGGCTGGCAGGCCCGCGGTAAGCTGCTCTAGCAGCACATAGGCGGTAAAGCCGCCATAGGTATAGTTAATGTCGTCTCCCAATACCGAGAGCGGCTCGTCGGTAAGCTGCATGGCGGTGGGAATGGCAAGGTAGCTGCCGTTTTGGGTATTGTACAGCACCACCCGGTTGTCCACCGTTTCAAAGCGCTCGCCCTGTATGCAGGCCCACCCCCGCAGGGAAACGGCCCCCCCGCCTATTTGCTGTGCAACGCTGTAGGTAAGGTTTTGCGGCGCCTTTCCCTCATATTCGGCCGGGTTCAGCGGCACGGCGGTGCGCAGGGTGTGGCGCAGCACACCGGCAAACGCAAAAATGAGAACGGCGGCCAGCGCCAGCGCCACCGGCACAAGCCATTTTTTTGCGGGAACAAACTCTTCTTTTTCGGGCATGTTGCCTCCTTGCGCCGCCGCGCCCCGTAAACATTTTGCCGAAACATTCCGCAATTATACATTGCGTTATCAGTTTACTATTTTATAAAGCACAAGGCAATGTATTTTACTGTGTTTCCTCCAGCGCTTTGCGGTATTCAACAAACTGGCGGGCCGTGCGGGGGCTGCGCCCGCCATGGCGCAGGGCGTGAGCCTCGGCAAGGCGCAAAAGCTCTGGCAAGGGGGTTTTCAGGCCATATTCCGTGGCAAGGGTTTTTACAATTTCGGCGTACAGGTCCCTGTCCGGCTTCAAAAAGGTAATGGTTAAGCCAAACCGCGCGGCAAGGCTGCTCTCTTCCTCCAGGGTGTCGTTCAGGTGCAAATCGTCGCCCTGCCGGGTGGAAAACCGCTCCTGCACCATGTGGCGGCGGTTGCTGGTGGCATAGACCACAATGTTGCGGGGCCGGGCGGAAATGCTGCCCTCCAGCATGGCCTTCAGTTCGGTAAAGCCCCCGTCGTCCGACGAAAAGGAAAGGTCGTCGATAAACACAATGAATTTCAGCGGGTTTTCGGCCAAGCTGTCCATTAACAGCGGAATTTGGTACAGCTGGTTTTTGCGCACCTCCACCAGCCGCAGCCCCTGCCCGTAATATTCGTTGGCAAGCGCTTTTACCGTGCTGCTTTTGCCGGTGCCCGCGTCGCCGTACAGCAAAATATTGTTGGCGGGCAGCCCCTTTAACAGGGCCTTGGTGTTGGTGTCCACCTGCCCGCGCTCCCGCCCGTAGCCCGTAAGCCCGGCCAGGCGCTGCGGGTCGGGGTTTTTTACGGGCTTCAGCTGCGCGCCCTCCCCCAAAGTAAACATGTGGAAGGCGGCAAAAACACCATATCCCTTGGTGGCAAGCTGCCCCAGCCGCCGGTTGTATTCGGCGGCAAAATCGGCTGGGGTGTTTTCCCACAGGGGCAAAGGCTGCCCCTGCCCCGCCTGCGCCGCAAAACCGGCGGGGTTTATTGCGGCCAGCGCCGTAAACAGCGAAAGCTCGCTGTTCATGGTTTGCTGCAAAACGGCGGGCAGGGCCCCGGCCACCGCCGCCCTTACGGCGGGGTTTTCATCCTCCAGAACCTTCTCCATCAGGTGGCGGCCAAAATCGCCGCCGCTGCGGTAAAGGGCGGCGGCAAAGGCGCCGTAATGCCACGCGGCCTTGGGCCCCTGCCAATGACGCAGCAGCTTCAAAAAGCTGTGCAAAACCTCGTCGCGCAGCAGCGCGCGAAACACCACAAGGGTTTCTAACCGCTGTTTAAACTGCTGCTGTTCAAAATTTTCCTGCAACACAATTCCTCCCTTCCCTGTTTTCAGGCATTGCCGCCGGCTGTGCCGTTGCGGTACTGCCCGGGTACAATTTCAAACCCCGCACCGTTCAGGGCCGTTTCTATTTCCTGAATTTGCCGGTGGTCGCGGGTTTCAAGGGCCAGCTTTAAAAAGCAGCTGTTGATGGCCATATTGGGGTCGCTGCGGTCGTACTGCACGCTTACCACATTGCCGCCGTGCTGCGAAACAATGCGGGAAACCCCCTCCAGCTGGCCCGGCTTGTCGATAAGGGCAATGGTAAGGGTGGCGTTGCGCCCGCTCATAACCAGGCCCCGGGTAATTACCCGGCTTAAAATGTTTACGTCAATGTTGCCGCCGGAAAGCAGGCAAACGGTTTTTTTGTCGCCAAGGTCCAGCTTGCCAAACAGGGTGGCCGCCACCGAAACTGCCCCCGCCCCTTCGGTTACCATTTTTTGCCGCTCCATCAAGGCCAGAATGGCGCTGGCAATTTCGTCCTCCGAAACATCCACAATGCCATCCACATACCGGCGCACCATTTCAAAGGTCAAATCGCCCGGGTGCTTTACCGCAATGCCGTCGGCAAAGGTGCTGGCCCCCTGCAAGGTAACCTGCTTGCCCTTTTGAATGGATTTCAGCATGGAGGGCACGTTGGCCGCCTGCACGCCGTACACCTTGCACTCCGGCCGCAGCGCTTTAATGGCGTAGGCCACCCCGCTGATAAGCCCGCCGCCGCCCACCGGCACCACCACGGCCTCCACGTCGGGCATTTGGTCGAGTATTTCAAGGCCAATGGTTCCCTGCCCGGCAATTACATTTTCATCGTCAAAGGGGTGAATAAAGGTAAGGCCCCTCTCCTTTTGCAGCTCAATGGCGCGGGTGTAGGCGTCGTCGTAGGTGCCGGGCACCAGCACCACCTCGGCCCCGTAGCTTTTGGTGGCCTCTATTTTGGAGATGGGGGCGCTGTCGGGAATGCAGATGAGCGCCGGAATGTTGTTGGCCTTGGCGGCCAGCGCCACCCCCTGGGCGTGGTTGCCGGCAGAGCAGGCAATAACCCCCTTGCTTTTTTCCCCGTCGGTAAGCTGGCTTATTTTGTAATAGGCCCCCCGCAATTTAAACGAGCCGGTTACCTGCAGGTTTTCGGTTTTCAGCCACAGGTTTTGGCAGCCGCACAAGTCCGGCGCCGCAATCAGGTCTGTTTTGCGGGCCGCCTCTTTTAAAACATAGGCTGCATGGTAAATTTTGTCCAGCGTCATCATTTTGTCTCCTTTGCACGGTTGCCGCCCGCCCTGCCGCAGTAGCCCCCGCAGGGCGGCCCAATTGTATACTTTTTTGCTTTTACCGGCCGTTTACAGCAAAAACGGCAATAAAAAAACCCGCCTCTTATTAAAAAGAGACGGGATAAAAACCCGCGGTACCACTCTTGTTGCCGCAAACACGGCCCCTTGGAACACATCCAACAATGCGTTCGCCCTGTAACGGGGGCACCCGTTTCGTTCTACTTGCGCAAAGCGCGTTCGGCAAACTGCTCTGAGGTGATTCGGCTGCAACGGCCCCTGCTGCTTTGCACCTGCCAGCAGCTCTCTGCAAGAAGCCTTTGCCGCAGCCTGTCCTCTTCACGGCATTTAAAAGTATTGGGGTTATGCTACCACAGGAATGCGGGCTTGTCAAGAGCTTTGCCAAAATACAGCCCGCCGCCAAGAATACCTGCAACAACAGCCCGCCCCGCAGGGCAGGCAGCGCTTTACGCCTGTTTTACAAAACCGATTCGGGCACATCGCTGCCAATGCCCCGCACGTTGCTTACCGGCATGGAAAAGGAAACGGCATTGGTGCTGGTGCCCGGGCCGTGCTTGTCGGCAATGGCCTGCATAATGGCGCAGGTATCCTCCACCTGCGAAACAATCATCAGCACTGCCTTTTCCGGCTGAATGGTAATGCCGAAGAATTTTTCAATGTTGGCTCCCCCGCAGCTGCGGGCGTGCAGCACTGTGCCGCCGGTGGCCCCCGCCTTGCGGGCCTCCTGCATTACCTCTTCGGTAAAACCGCGCTCCAAAACAACCATAATCACATCGTGCCCGTATTTATTTTCCATGGTATCTCCTTCATTCTTTCCGCGGCTGAAATTTACAATTCTGTGGTAGCAGCCCTCGTGTATGGGCGCCAAAAAAGCTACCCCCCGCCCCGGCTTATGCAGCTCCATCACATCGTCCAGCCTTTGAATAACCACCTGCGCAACCTCTGTGGGCATTACCGCTATTACCAGTGTTTTTTCCGGCTGGCCAAGGCCAAGGTAGTTCAGCATTGGCGAGGTGGCCGTGCCCTTGCCCAAAGCCGTAAGGCAAAAAAAGCTTTTGCGGCCCTTCAGCTCCCCCAACATTTTCGCATGCTTTTCTCTGTCGCACACAAGGCAAAACAGGCTCAGCTCCATATTTTTTTGCGTTTCCACAACAACATGCTCCTTTCTTTACATACCCGGCGCTGCGGTGTACAGCCCCTTGGCCCGCGCCCTAAAGCGCCCCGGCTTCCATCTCCGCTTCCTCGGCGTCCCGCTCTGTTTCCAGCATTTCCGCGCGGGCCGCCCGTTTTAATTTAATATTGTATAAAAGCCCCATCAGCTGAATGGTAATGGGGGGCATCATGGCAATAATGCCCACAATGCCAAAGGCGTCGGTTACCACATTGCCGCCCACCGCCGTGCACACCCCAATGGCAAAGGGCAGCACAAAGGCGGCGCTCATGGTGCCTGCGGCAACACCGCCGGAGTCGAACCCAATGCCCACAAAAATGGGGGGCACCAAAAAGCTGAGCGCAATGGCCACCGCAAAGCCGGGCAGCAAAAACCACCAGATGGAAATGCGGTACAAAATGCGCACAATGGAAAGGCTCATGGCAAGCCCAACCCCCGCCGCCATGCCGAACAGCATCATTCTGCGGGAAATGGCCCCGTCGGTAATATCCTCTACCTGCCGGGTAAGAACATACACCGCGGGCTCGGCCAGCACCACCCCCGCCCCAATGAGCAGGCTGAGGGGAATGAGCACCCAATTGTAGCTCAGCGCGCCAATGGCCGCCCCAAGGTACTGGGCCGCGGGCATAAAGCCCTGGTTGACCCCGGTTAAGAAAATGGTAAGGCCCACCACAAGGTAGGCAAGGCCCACAAATATTTTAATCAGCTCGGTTTTAGAAAGCTTAATGCGAATAAACTGGAAAATGAGAAAGATGACAATGATGGGAATAACCACCATAAGCACCTCAAAAAAGGTTTGCCAAAGCCCCTGGCCAAAAATGCGCACAAGGTCGCCCGCGCCCGCCATTGTTTCCAGCGTGTCGGCCACGTACACATCGCCCGAGGAATCAAAGAAAAAGCCCAGAACCAACACCGCGAAAATGGGCCCCACCGAGCAAATGGCGCACAGGCCAAAGTTGTCTTCGTCGCGGTTGGTGCTGCTGATGGCGGCAAAGCCCGCCCCAATGGCCAGCAAAAACGGCACCGTAATGGGGCCGGTGGTAACCGCCGAAGCGTCGAAGGAAACCGCCAGGTATTCCAACGAGAAAACGGCAATTAAAAAGGTCGCCGAATAGAAAATGGCCAGCATTACCGAAAGCCTCCATTTAAAAAGCAGGCGCAACGCCGTAAACACCAGAAATACCCCCACCCCCGCCGAAATGCTTAAAATAAGCACCATGTTGGGAATGGACTGCACCTGGTTTACCAGCACCTGCAAATCGGGCTCGGCGGCGGTGATGACACAGCCAAAAATAAACAAAATACCAATAAGCACCGGCATGCGCTTGGTGCGCATAAGGGCCGAGCCCACGTGCTCTCCAATGGGCATCATCGACATTTCGGTGCCCAGCGAAAACAGGGTAAGGCCCACCACAAGCAGCAGCATTCCCACAAGCATCAGCACCAGGGTGCCCAGCGGCAGCGGCGCAATGGTGAAATGCAGCACCAGAATAATCAGGCCAATGGGCCAGGCCGCCGAAAGCGCTTCTTTCAACTGGCTAAGCAACTGTTTCTTCATTCATACTCTCACCTTTCATTCACTTAGGGCGCTTTCGGCACAAAACGGGCCAAAGGCCGGTTTTGCCAATATGCGCCAGGCACCCCGGCAAACCCGCCAATACAGCCGCCCAAAGCCGGGCGCTGCCCGGCAGGCCAAGCAAACAGCAAAACCGCAGTTTGCCACAAAACAGGGGTGCGTGCCAATACCATTCAACTAAATAAGTGTACCATACAGGCACAGCCGCAGGCAAGGCGGGGCCGCAGCAGGGCCCAAAGCCGCCGTGTGCACCACCCCCGCCGCGCATTGACTTGCCCCAAAAATAGCGGTATTATATGGATATATACAGCCTTTTTATTTGTAAACCAACACCTTGTAAGGAGAGCCCCGCCATGACAAATACAGAGCTTGCCCGCAAGACAGACCACACCATTTTAAAAGCCAACGCCACCTACGAGGAAATAAAGCAAACCATTGCCTACGCCGCCGAAATTGGCGCCGCCTCGGTGTGCTTAAACCCCGCCTATGTTGCCCTTGCCGCCGAAATGCTGCGGGGCACAAGCACCCTTGTTTGCACGGTAATCGGCTTTCCCCTTGGGGCCAATTCCACCCTTACCAAGGCGCAGGAGGCCCGGGCCGCCTACCGGTACGGCGCCCGCGAGCTGGATATGGTAATCAACATCAGCGCTTTAAAAAGCGGCAACCTTGCCTATGTAAAAAAAGATATTGAGGCCGTGGTAAACGCCACCCCCGCTTTGGTAAAGGTGATACTGGAAAACTGCTACCTCACCAAAGAGGAAATTGCCACCGCCTGCCGCCTTGCCGCCGAGGCGGGCGCCGACTATGTAAAAACCTCCACCGGGTTTGGCCCCTCGGGCGCAAGGGCCGAGGACGTGGCCCTTATGAAGGCCTCTGTGCCCGCAGGCATAAAGGTAAAGGCCGCGGGCGGCATTGGCACCCTGGCCGATGTAAAAGCCATGCTGGCCGCCGGTGCCGACAGGGTGGGCATGTCCCGCACCGCGGGCGTTTTGGCCGAGCTTGCCGCTGAAAATGCCGCCGAAAAGGCCAAGCCCGCCTCCGGGGCCAAGGCACCCGCCAAACCTGCGGCAAAGCCAAAAGCCGCCGCCAAAAAGGCCCCTGCCAAGCGGGCGGCCAAAGCCCCCGCCGCCGCAAAAAAGCCGGCCAAAAAAACCACAAAAACGCCGGAATAACCACCAAGCCTGCCTGTGCGCAGCAAAACACAGCTTTTCTCCGCTTTTGTCCCGCTGCACAGTTGCCCGGCGTGCAGCGGGTTTTTTATTGGCAGCGGGCCCTGCCTGTGCCCCCGCCCGCAAGAAAGGAAAACCATTATGAATGCCCCCCTTACCATAGAATTTTTTCACGATGTAATTTGCAGCTTTTGCTACCCCATGTCGTACCGCATGCGGCTTTTGCAAAAAGAAATGCCCGGCCTTGCCATTGTTCACCGCTCGTTTGCCCTGGCAATGGAGCCGGAGGATTTGGCCCTTATGTTTGGCTCCCGCCCGGCCGCAAAGCAAGAAATTTTGCGCCACTGGGCCGCCGCCAACCAAAACGACGATTTGCACCGTTTTAATATAGAAGGCATGCAGCGGCAAAGCTTCCCCTTTCCCACCTCCAAAAAGCCGCTGCTGGCCTGTAAGGCCGCCGGGCTGGCCGGGGGCGAAGAGGCCTACTGGGCCGTTTTTGATGCGTTGCAAAAAGCCCTTTTTACCGAAAACCTGAACATTGAAGACACCGAAACAATCGCCCAAAAGGTGCGCCAGGCCCCGGTGAGCTTTGCCCGGTGGCAGGCCCTTTTTGCCGCGCCGGAAACTATGCTTTCCGTAAAAGAGGATTTGGCCCTTGCCCAAAGCTACGGCATTACCAGCGTACCCACCCTTGTGGTAAACGGCAAATACCGCGTAAGCGGGGCCCAGCCCCTGCCCGCCCTTCAAAACGCCCTGCAAACCATACAGGCCGAAAACGCGGCCGAACCGGGCGCGGGGGAAAGCTGCTCGCTGCAAAACGGCACGCTGCAATGCAACTAGCGCCTTTGCGGGCCCTTTGCCGGGCGCAAGCAGCACTGCTCTGTGCCTGCCACAGAAAAACCCTTCCGTGCTTCGCCTTTGCGGGCAAGGGGCCCCTCATTTTATATAAAGCAGCGCAGCCTGCCCGCCGAAATTTTGGCTGCAACGCGGCACGGTTTTAAGCGCGCTGAAATTCACCACCTGTTTTACCAAAAAGCCCCCGGCCGGGGGCTTTTTTTGTTGCCCTTCTTCCACCGGCGACCCCTGCCGCCGCAAAAGCCGCCGGCGCCATACAAAACGCCCAAAAACATACCGCAGGGGGGGTGCACAATCTATTTATTTTAATAAATATTCATTTTTAGCTTGATTTTAAGAATATTTATACATATAATAGCTACATTATCTAAAAAAAATGCAAAGGGGCACTCTCTATGCACCCGTATAAAATATTTATAGACGGCAGTGCGGGCACCACCGGGCTGCGCATTCGGCAGCGGCTGCTGGCCCAGCCGGACATAACCCTGCTGGAGCTGGCCCCCGCCCGGCGAAAAGAGCTGCCCGCCCGCCTTGCCGCTATAAGCGAAGCCGACCTTTCGGTTTTGTGCCTGCCCGATGACGCCGCAAAGGAAATTGCGGCCCTGGCCCCCGCGGGCAGCCGCCTGTGCGATGCCAGCACGGCGCACCGAACAAACCCCGGCTGGGTGTACGGCCTGCCCGAGCTTACCGGCAGCCGCAGCAAAATTAAAGCCTCCAGCCGGGTTGCGGTGCCGGGCTGCCACGCCACCGGCTTTACGGTGCTGGCCGCCCCGCTGGTGCAAAGCGGCGCCCTGCCCGCCCAAAGCCAGCTTTGCTGCCATTCGCTTACGGGGTATTCCGGCGGGGGCACCCAAATGATTGCGGCCTACGAAACCCACCCCCCTGCCGAATACCAAAGCCCCCGGGAATACGGCCTTGCCCTGCACCACAA
>JBKEBR010000118.1:0-19966 GCA_047973285.1 Oscillospiraceae bacterium
ATTCTGCTTTTTCCTTGCCAAGGCCCCTTCGGCTCTTTTTGCCACCCAGCTAATTCACCCGGTTGGCTATGCGGTTTTTATTCTTTCCTCCATTTATTATGTAGACCATATTCTGCCGGGCCCCGACAAAATTAAGGGCCACGCTTTTATGACGGCCACCACCACCGGCGGGGCCATCAGCGGCTCTTTGCTTGGCGGCTTTTTTATAGACCGTTTTGATATTTCTACCATGCTGGCCATTGGCTGCTGCATAGGCATTGTTGGAATTGCCGTTGTTTTTCTTTCTTTTTACCTGCCGCTGAAAAACAGGCCTTCCAAAACGGATGCCTAGCTTTACCTGCAAACAAAAAACGGCTGCGCTGGCAGCCGTTTTTTTGTTTGCAGAAGTGCTTTACAGTGAGCCGCCAAAAAGGCGAAGGTAGAGCTCCAACTCTTGCCGGGTGCGGGCGGCCACATTGTAGCTGCCGTCGTGCAGGCACCAATCCACCAAATTGCCGCGAACGTTTTTTATTAACAGCTCGGCAATTTCCTCCGGCTTCATATTTTGGCAAACCATTCCCTTTTCCGCCGCGCTGCGCACATATTTGAGCACGGTTTGGTAATACAGCCTGTTTCTGTCGGTGGCGGCTTTCCCATTCTGCTGCAGCAGGGCCCGGTAATACTCCCGCATAATATGAACCCCCATACCTTCGCTGAAAATGGTTTGTTCCACCAAAACCTCCACCGTCGCCGCCAGGGGCGGCAGTGCGTTGTATTCTTCCATTTTTTCGGGCGTAAGGGTGTCGTCGAAATAAACAAAGGCTTCGTTCAGCAGGGCGTCTTTATTGGGGTAGTGGTGGTAAAAAGCGCCAATGGAAAGCCCCGCCCTTGTGCAGATGGCCCGCACCGAGGTTTTGGCATAGCCGTTTTCTTCGGTAAGCTGCCGGGCCGCCTGTAAAAGTTTTCTTCGGCTGTTTTCTGTTTTTTGGTATTGGCGCTTTTGCATTTGTTTGTTCCTTACATTTGGTTTTTTGCCCTGTTTATTCTACGGTTACCGTTCCGTCTGCTTCCACAGTTACCGTCATGCCTGTTTTTACGCAGGCCAGAAATTCCTCGCCAAGGCTGTCGATGGTGGGCATGGAAACGTCGGTCCACACCCCGGCCAGTATTGAGCCTGCGGCGGCAAGGCTGTCGATGGGTTTTGAAAACAAAAGGCAAGCAGGCTGCCTATCCATTTGAACGGCGCAGTACAGCACCATGCCCCCCGTTGTGCTGCCAATGGTTTGCGGCAGGCACAGGGCCTTGCCGTGCATGGGCTTTCCATACAAATCGGCGTTGTTCTGGTCGGCGCATTTGGCCTGTTTGTCTCCAAACATCAGCGCTTTTTGAAAAGAAGCCAGCGTATTAAAGCCCTTTTGTGAAACAAGCGCCTCTGCCCTGGCGGCGCCCGGCACTACAACGCGTCCTTTAAAGGTTTTCATTGGGCATGCCCCCCTTTTGTAAGCTGCTGCAAAACTTCGGCATCGGTGTAATAACGGGCGGTGGTGTAGGTGCGCAGCTTGTTGCTGTTTGTAACAACCGGCATATTGGCGCACAGGGGGTTGTTCATATACATAAGCGGGCAAATGCTGGAAACAATGCCACCACAAGCCGTAAGGGTTTTGTATTCGGCCGTTTTTTCGAACTCTTTTTTAACCGCGGGCGGCGTTGTGAACACAACCGGTACCGCCACCTTTTTTCTGCCATTCATTTCCAGTTTTTCCGCCAGGGTATGGCTCCACTGCTGCAGCTGCCGCTGGGAAAGGTGCGGGCAGCCCACAAAGCAAAGCTTGGGCTCGGCTTCGGCGTTTTTCCACATAACGGGGTAGCTTTGCTTTACACGGGCCAGCTCGGCGTCATCAATTACATAGGTTTGGGCCGCCTCTGCCACCAGGCCCTCGCCAAGCTCCTGCGCCTCGGGGGTAAGGCCCTGTACATGGTACAGGCCCACGGCGCCGTTGGAAGCCGTGGCCGCCCCCATGTCTTTAAAATAATCGCAAACAGCAGGGGTAAGCTCGCTGCCCAGCCATTTGGTAAGCCCCTTAATATAGGGAACCTCTTCCATTACCTTCATGCCAATGGCGCTGCCCAAAATTTGCGCCTCCGGTTTTTCGGTGGTTGCCACCTGCACCACCCAGGTTGCCTTGCGGCCCTGTTCGGTAAGCAGGCCAAAAAAGGGCACATAGCCCGCAATGCTGCCAAACAGTTCTATAATGCCGGAGTTACGGTTGCAGCGGGCGCCCAATACGCTGTTGGCATATACCACCGCGCTGCTTTCCGCCCAGCTAAGTACCTGGCCGCGGCCGGGCTTGTTGCCCACCTCGTCCATATAGCAGGCGCAGGTGAAGGCATCCTCTGACATGAGGCCAAGCTTGCCAAGCTGCTCTTCATAATCGGCCTGTTTGGAATACATTACCTTAAAGAAAATGTCCTGCAAAAGGTTGGAGGGAACATTTTTATCCAGCGGGCGGGGGTCTACGCTGAAGGGCTGGCCCGAAACCACCCCTGCCGCAATAAGCTGGTCCATCAACTCGTACACCGGCTTCATAACCGAAAGGCCAAAGCTTGTAACCAAATGCCCGCCCGCGCTTTCTACCGGCACCATTTTTTCGGCGCCAAAGCATTCTCCATACATAACCAGGGTTTTCATTACCTTGGCCATTATCTCCCCTTTTTCTCCATCCAAAAGGGCCTGCTGCTCCTTTGTAAGGGTTATTGCCATTGCTTTTCCCTCCTTATTAAATGCTGATGCCGAGCCGGTAGGCAGCGCGCACCGCTTCCAGAATTTTGCCCGGGGCAAAGCTGTCGCCTATGTTGTAAATTTCGGGCGCCGTGCGTTGCTTTAACGCTTCAAAGTAGAGGGTTTCATCGGAGCGCCCGCCCGCCGCCAGCACCACCAAATCGGCTTCTATCTGTTCCTCTTTATACTCTTCGCCAATTTTGGGGGCAAGCGGGTTGTGAATATTCTCCGGCAAAATGGGCGACCATGTGTTGAAGGGGTTGGGCACGTTTTTGTGGGTGTTGCGGCTTACCGTTACCCTGCCG
Organism: Oscillospiraceae bacterium; assembly: GCA_047973285.1. Taxonomy (GTDB): domain Bacteria; phylum Bacillota; class Clostridia; order Oscillospirales; family Ruminococcaceae; genus JAAYCI01. The sequence goes on from JBKEBR010000118.1 coordinate 3,064, forward strand.
TTTTCAAAACCTGTAAGCTTTGTCATATTCATCATTTTGGCGCCCTTTGCTTTGAGGGCATGCAGCAAGTGGGTGCGGTTTGCCGTGCAGGTGCCCTCCATAAAATAGGGCAACATTTCTACCACGGTAACATCACAGCCATGCTCGTAAGCAAGCCACTGGGCCATTTCGCAGCCAACCACGCCGCCGCCAACAATTACCACATTTTTTGCTTGCCCAAGCTTTTCGGCATGGGTAAACAAATCTACCGCCTGAAGGGTGTTGGCATTTTCAATGCCCGGCACGGGCGGCACTGCATTTTTGGTGCCCGCCGCCACCACAACCGCATCGTATTTTTTAGCGCCAAGGCCTTCGGGGCCGGCTTCGGTGTTGGGGTGGTATTTCAAATGGTGCTGCTGCTGCTGCGCTTTTTCCACCTGCTGCTCCATGTACAGGCGGTAGTTTTCCACATCGAACTTTATTTTGGCAACCGAACCCGCTACAATGCGCCCGCCAATTTTGTCGCCTTTTTCGTACAGGTCTACCTCGTGGCCACGGGCCGCCGCGGTTACAGCCGCAATTACCCCGCCGGGGCCTGCCCCCACCACCGCAATTTTCTTTTTATGCGGGGCCGCCGCAGGAATGGCCGGCAAAATATATTCAAAGCTGGAACGCGGGTTTACTGCGCATTGGGGGTGCCCGGCCTCTACAAATTCATTGAGGCAGCCCTCCTGGCAGCCAATACAGGGGCGTATATCCTTTACCCTGCCCGCGTAGGCCTTGTTGGGCCATTCCGGGTCTGCCAGCAGGGGGCGGCCCAGCATTACCATATCACAATCTCCGTCGCGCAGGGCCTTTTCCGCAATATCGGGGTACCCCAGCTTGCCCACCCCTACAATTGGCACCGGTACGCCCGCGTTGGAAAGAACTCCCTTTTGGGCAAAATGCTCTTTGGCCGCCCTGGCAACCTCTAAAAAGCAGCCCGCCGGCATGCTGGAAGGCGGGTGCGGCAGCCACCAGTTGTCGTAACAGCCAAGGTCCACGTCAAAAATATCTACCCCGGCTTTTACCAAAGCCTCCATGTACTCCAGCGTCATGGCAATGGTGCGCCCGCCCTTGAATTTTTCAAGGTAGGTGCCGCTTATCGTTTCATCGTCATAGCACTCTTCCAGCGCCAGCGAAAGGTCTATGCGGTACATAATGGGGTAATGGGGCCCCACCCTTTTGCGCATTTCCGCCACCATGTCCAGCCCAAATTGCTTCCAATTGGCGTAGCGGCCAAGCTTGCGCCGGTTGAAGGCCGGGTTTGTCATTTGCTCCAGCAGGTAGCCTTCGTGCCCATGCAGGTATACGCCGTCCAGCCCCATGGCATGGGCGTCGGCAGCCGCCTGCCCGGCATTTTTAATAATTTTTCGCAACTTTGCGTCAGACATGCGCAGGCTGGGAATGCTGGGGATATAGAAATTGGGGTTCAGCGAAGCAGACTGCGGGAATTTAAGCTGGGTTAGCAGGCATTGCGGGTTGCCCACGCGGCCAAGGCCCGCTGTAAGCTGAATGAATATTTTGGAGCCAAAGCTGTGTACCCCCTGGGCAAGGTCGCGCCAGCCGCTGTACACCGTTCGGCTGCGGTCTATACGGGGAAAATAGCTAAGCTTGCCAAGCTCGGTAACGGTGGCGTCCAGCCCGTGGCTTACCGGCACAAGGCCGGTGGTGAGCAGGCCGGTGCCGCCTTTGGCGCGGGCAAAAAAGTATTGCAGCATCATGTCGTTGGGGCGGCCGGTTTCCTCGCACATGTCAATGTTGCCCATGGGCGCCATGACAAGGCGGTTTTTAACCGTAAGCCGGTTAATTTGTATGGGCGAAAACAAGCTGCTGTAGGGAAACAGCTCCTGCGTCATTCGGCCGGTTCCCCCTGCGCAGTTTTCGGCCCCGGTTTTGCTGGCAGGCCAATTGTTGTAACTGCTGATGAGTTTTTCTACCATTCCGTCTTTTCCCATTGTTTACTCCTTCACTCACTTTTTCCCGTTCATCTTCCGGTTCTCCCTAATGTATGCCTGCACAAAACAGAACATTGTACTGTTTTGCTTGATAATATTATAACAACCCCTCTTTCAAAAAGTCAATTGCCCTTATCCCTATATACGGGGTGGCCAGTTGTGCATATTGACAAAAAAATATCATTCTTTATGCGGGGCAGGCGGCCTCTTTTTCACCTGGCTGGTTGTTGTTTTAAAATTGCAAGTTCTTTTCTTTTCCCTATTTACACACATATTAAAGCCGCCCTGTAGAGAAATTCCCACAGGGCGGCTTTGGCGCTCTTTTGCTATGCTTTGCCTCTTTCTTGAATGGTAACCAGTACCGTATCCCCCGGCTGTTTATTAATCTGCGCCCGAATGTCTTTCCTCAGGCCCAAAATATGGCCGGGCGTTCCCATTTTAACAAGGCTGCCCTCGTAGGCAACACCATCAAAACTGGCATGCACGGGCACCCTTCTCTTTCCAAACACTTCTTTTACGTCAAAAGGAATTTCCACATAGGCACCATCAATATCCGGCACTTTGCGAACAACCGCTTCAAAGGTATATACCTTTTCGTTCATTGTTTTTTTCCTCCCCACCAGAAAACCAACAGAAGCTGTTTAACTTTTACACTTTTTGCTTACAGCAATATACAAAATTCTTTTTTTACAACAATTTCTTTTGAAAAGCTATGGCGGGCACAGCGCTATACCTGGCAAAGAACTTGGATGTTTAGGCCAAGCACCTTTTTTGTAAGTCCCGTGCTTTCCCACGGAGGCCTTTACTATTTGAATAACCATCGTTTTTTATATATCCCATCAATACCTGAATACACCAACATTGTTTAGAAGAATACCCAGACATAAGGTTACGGTATTCGCAACCAGAACAAATGTGATTATTCGCCTTTTTCTGTACGTTTTATATGCAAGAAGCATTACAAGAGCTTCAATTAAATACACAGCCAATTCACCAACAATTAGCGATTGCCAGTAAGACAGTGATGTTGCCATCATAAAAAATGTCAAAATCACCTGTGTTGCAATATTCAAGAAAGCAATTTTGCGCAGCGGCTTAAGTTTAAATATATATGCGATGATAACTTCAAGTATTACAGAAAAAGCCATTCGTGGGATCATTAGAATAGGAAATACTATAAACATCCAAATGTTTTTATAATAGCCATTATTGATCACTTTAAACGTGTTCGGGTTGATATCAATGCCGCCTGTAAAATATCCTTTCAATGTGCTGGCAATTTTTATGGGTTCTGTAATGTGCAAAATATCACCCTGGCTATTTAAAAAAGCAACCTCAATATAATCAATTTTGCTTTCCAAATCTTCTAAACCGGTTTCAAAACGAACACTATAGGATGATTCATATTCCGGCCCTTGAATTACCATTCCGGAGGAAGCTCCTTTAAAATGAAAGGTGTAACTCACAAACCCATTTTCATTATATTGGGCAATTTGGCTTGTATCACTTATGTTAAACTTGCTTCCATTTGCCCGGTTAAATTCAGAATAATCGTTGGAACTCACCTCAATTGGAACAAGCAGGTCAACATAAGCAATATCTGTAGGCAATTTTTCATCAAAATATATGACGAGAGAGGGCCCTGGTACCGGCCCATTGGCATAAACAGGTACTGCTGAAAATATCAAAACGGCCACAATGGCTAAAAGTGAAAATAAGGTTTTAGGGAGCAATTTTTTATTTCGCATAAAATGTATACCCTTTTCAATAATAAACGAAGAAATGTTAAATAAACCTTGCCTATATTCTAACACATAATCAGTATCAAATAAATATCCATAAATAAATATTTCAGTTTTACGTCTTTTCTTTTTTAATTTAATTAAATGGGTAAAAAGTGGGTTACAAAGTGTGGCACAAACAAAAAACAACACGCACAAAAAAACGTATTTGCGTGTAGTTTTGATGGTGGAGATGACGGGAATCGAACGCGTGTCCAAGAAAAAGTCTACAACAGTATCTCCGGGTGCAGGTTAGCCACAAAGATTCCCCCGGCGGCAGGCCGCTAACCAGGCCGCTGCGTCGGTAGCTTCATTAGTTCATGACAGCCTGCAAAGCTTAGGGCTGTTCACGTGCACCGCTAAAATGACGCCCGGGTTCTGCCCCGCGGTAAGGCAGGCCGAACGGCAAGCCTAAATTAGGCTGCTACAGCTAAGCTGTAATTGTTAGTTTTGTTAACTATTTTTGCGTGGCATTTAAAGTGTGGCCACACCACTACCCGCTGCTCTTGCTTTCTTTCCCCTGTCGAAACCTTTACATCCCCATTTATTTTTAAAGGCAACCCGCGAAGCCTGCCTTTAAATACATTGTCAATCGGCCCGGTTGCCTTTTACGGCACGGTCCATATCCCGCTTGGCATCCCGCTCGGCGGCACTGGCCCGCTTATCGTAAAGCTTTTTACCTTTACAAAGGCCAAGCTCTACCTTAACGCGCGAATTTTTAAAATACATGGCCAGCGGAATAAGGGTGAGCCCTTTTGTTTTCAAATCGGCATGAAGCCGCCTTATTTCCCTCTTATGAAGCAACAGCTTGCGAACCCGCAAAGGGTCGCGGTTAAAAATATTGCCCTTTTCATAGGGCGAAATATGAAGGCCCAGCAAAAACATTTCACCGTCTTTAATATCGGCCCAAGAATCTTTCAGGTTTACCGAACCCTGGCGAATGCTTTTTACCTCAGTGCCCACCAGCTCAATACCGGCCTCCAAGCGCTCCTGCACAAAATATTCGTGGTAGGCCTTGCGGTTCACCGCAATGGTTTTGGTCCCTTCCATGGCCTGCCACCTCCTTTTGCGCTGCCTGTGCCGGGAAACATACTATATAGCAAGTGTATTCAAATGTCAAGTGAAAAGCCTTTACTACAACTCTCCCCTGCCCGAAAGCGCCCTGTACAGCGTAACATCGTCCACATATTCAAGGTTGCCGCCTACCGGCAAGCCGTATGCAAGCCGGGTGGTTAAAATGCCCATTGGCTTGATGAGCCGCGAAAGATACACGGCGGTTGCCTCACCCTCTACCGTGGGGTTGGTGGCCATTATAACCTCTTTTACTTCCCCGTTGCCAAGGCGCGCAAGCAATTCTTTTACACAAAGCTGCTCTGCGGTAATGCCGTCCATTGGGGAAATAAGGCCGTGAAGCACGTGGTACAGGCCCTTGTATTCGCGGGTATGCTCAAAGGCGGAAACATCGCGCGGGCTTTCCACCACGCAAATGGTGCTGTGGTCGCGGCCGGGCGCCGAACAAATGCTGCATATTTCGCTTTCGGTGAAATTTTGGCATACCGCGCAGCGGTGTATTTTTTGGTGGGCGTCGGCAATGGCACGCGCAAATTCCAGCGCATCGGCCCGGGGCATTGCCAGCACCTGGTAGGCAAGGCGGGCAGCGCCCTTGCGGCCTATGCCGTTCAGCTTGGCAAACTGCTCTATTAACTTTTCCAGCGGCGCCGCATTGGCCCCCATATTCTCCCGCCTTTGCTGTTGTTTTTGATAAAAAAAGTAACACATTGTTGCAGGCAATAAACGCAGACCCCTCTGGCCTTACGGCCAGCGCACAAAGGGGCGGCACCTGCAATACCCGGGCATGTAAAATAGTTTGGCACAGCTTAACTGCCTATATAACGGCTCTTAAAGCCCCGGCAAAAAATTGCGCAAACCTGACTTCTTTAAAGGATAAAGCCCGGAATGCCCGGCAGGCTAAAGCCACCCGAAATTTGCTCCATTTCCTGTTCGCCGGTTTCCTTTATCTTGCGCACCGCGTCGTTTACCGCCGCGGCAATCAGGTCTTCCAGCATTTCAAGGTCTTCGGTGTCAACGGCCTCGGGCTTAATTTTCAGGCCCAATACCTGGTGGTCGCCCTTCAGGGTTACCTCCACCATGCCGCCGCCCGAGGTGCCCTGGTACTCGGCGTCCTCCAGCTCCTGCTGCTTTTGCTGTACGGCGGCCTGCATCTCTTGTGCCTGGCGCATCAAATCGTTCGGGCTTTGTTTGCCATAGCCTTGCGGTAAACGTGCTTTCATGTTTTTTCTCCTTTTAAGCGGGGAAATGGCCCCGCGGTTTATTCATAGGTTATTTCCACGCCAAGTTTTTCCCACTCTTTTAAGGTTTCTTCTGTTGTTTGCCGGGGGGGCTTTTGCTGTTTTTTCGGCTCCCCGGTGTAGGGGCCAATGCTGTACCGGTTGCCTGTTACTTGCTGGATAACCTCTTTTATAATTTCAGAGGAATCGGCGTTGTCCCGCATGTAGGTGAGAAACATATCGCCCCCGTCAATTAAAATGCGGCGGCCATCTGCATAAGCCGAGCTGTTCTTCATGAAGGAATGCAGCATACGGTCTTTGGCGGCCATTGCGGCAACCACCTCGGCCCATTGTGCAAAAGGCAGCGGCTCACCGCCTGCTTGGGCCTGGGCTTCCACCGGCGGCTTTGCGGCGGCAACTTCAGCTTCAGCAACCGGTTCCGGCTGCTGCGGGTGTTCGGGCGGCAAAGTTGCCGCAACCAGCGCCGCTTTTTGCTGCGGCTCTATTGGGGTTATTGGAGGAACAACCGGCTTTACCGCAGGCTTTGGCTCTGCCTGCACTGCGGCAGGCGAAGCCTTTGGCACGCTTACCGGCGGCTGAACCGCCTTTGCCTCCCCGGCAACCTGCTGAACCGGCTGTGGCCCGGCGCAAAGGTCGAACAAGGCAAGCTCAAGCTCTATACGCGGGTCGGGCACCTTGCTCATCCTGTCCAGCGCGGCGGCAAGGCGGCGAATGGCGTCAATGCAAACGGCCTCCCCAATGGCGGGGCCCTGTTTCAAATACTCTTTTTTTTCTGCTTCGGGCACTGTTTCCAGCAAGCTGCCGCCGGGTACAGCCGCCGCCATAAGCAGGGTGCGGTAATGGTACACCAGCTCTTCGGTAAGGCGCTTCGCATCCATCGACTGCTCCCGCAGCTTTGCCACAAGCTCTATAAGGGCGGCAATTTGGCCGCCGGTTACGGCGCTGCTTATTTCAAACAGGTAGCCTTTATCGGCTATTCCCGCCATTTGCCGCACAAGGGCCTCGTCTACATTGGGGGAGGCACCGGCGCAGGTGTCCAGCAAAGAAAGGGCGTCCCGCAGCGCCCCGTCGGCCAGCCGGGCAATCATATCGGCTGCGGCGGGGGCAAGGCTTATCTCTTCCTGCCCGGCCACATACACAAGGCGTGCCGCCATTTTTTCTGCCGGAATGCGGCCAAAATCGTACCGCTGGCAGCGGGACACAATGGTGGGCGGCACCTTATGAATTTCGGTGGTGGCAAGAATGAAAATAACATGGGACGGCGGTTCTTCCATAATTTTAAGCAGGGCATTAAAGGCCGAGGTGGAGAGCATGTGAACCTCGTCGATAATATACACCCGGTAGGCGCAGCGGCTGGGGCGGTATACAGTTTCATCGCGCAGGGCGCGAATATCATCTACACTGTTGTTCGACGCCGCGTCAATTTCCGAAACATCCAAAATACTGCCGTTCTCAAGGCCGATGCAGGGCTCGCACTTGCCGCAGGGGTTGGCCCCGTTGCGGTTTTCGCAGTTTACCGCCTTGGCAAAAATTTTTGCGCAGGTGGTTTTGCCGGTGCCGCGGGTGCCGGTAAAAAGGTAAGCATGGCCAATTTTGCCCGCCAGTATCTGGTTGGAAAGTGCAGTGGTAATGGCCTCTTGCCCCACCACCTCTTCAAAGGTATGCGGGCGCCATTTGCGGTATAGTGCGCGGTACAAGCCAACACCCCCCCTGAAGGTAAAAGTAAAAAAATAAACAGCCCACGGCGCTGCTTTGCATACGAAAGGCAGGTTGTCTGCGGCACACGGGAACATCCGCTTAATGCTGCTCGGTTCCCCGCCTGACATGGTTCACGGCGGCCCATTGCACAGGACCCGCCTTCCGTATGCAAAACAGCGCGCCAGAACTGTCCGTTTTTTGCTGCCAAAGCATTTTTTGCTTTTTTATTATACCGTAACAGGGCTTTAATTGCAAGCAAAAAGGCCCCGCCGGCGGGCGGGGCCTGCATACTTTGGGCTATTCGGCAAGGGCCACGGTAATAATGGCCATTTTGTAAACCTCTTCTGCATTGCAGCCGCGGGAAAGGTCGTTGATAGGTGCATTCAGGCCCTGCAAAATGGGGCCAAGCGCCTCAAAACCGCCCAGCCGCTGGGCAATTTTATAGCCGATGTTGCCGGCGTTGATGTCGGGGAAAATGAAGGTGTTGGCCTCCCCCGCCACTTTGGAAGATGGGGCTTTCAACTTGCCAACCTCGGGGGCACTGGCGGCGTCAAACTGGACCTCGCCGTCCACCACCAAGTCCGGGTTCATGGCTTTCAGCTTTTCGGCGGCCTCGCGAACCTTGTCTACCGATTCGCCCTTGCCCGAGCCCATGGTGCTGAAAGAAAGCATGGCCACCTTGGGCTCAATGCCGAACAGGCGGGCGGTTTTTGCGGTTTCGGTGGTAATTTCTACCAGCTCGTCTGCCGTGGGGAAGAGGTTAATGGCACAGTCTGCCATGGCATAACGCTCGCTGCCCGCCGCACCCTCGCGGTTCAAAATAAAGCTGCTGGACACAATGTTGCAGCCGGGTTTGGTTTTAATAATTTGCAGGGCCGGGCGCACGGTGTCGGCGGTGGAATAGGTTGCACCACCCAAAAGGCCGCGCGCATACCCCATTTTTACCAGCATGGTGCCAAAGTAGTTGGCCTTTTTCAAAGCCTCTTCGCATTGGGCTTCGTCCATTTTGCCCTTGCGCAGCTCAACCATTTTTGCCACCATTTCGCCGCGCTGCGGGAAGCTGAGCGGGTCAATTAACTCCATGCCGGTAAGGTCGATGCTGTTTTTTTCGGCCACGGCTTTAATTTCCTCTACATTGCCAAGCAGCACCGGCACCAGCAGTTCTTCTTTTTGCAGCTTTTCGGCCGCCGTTAAAATGCGCAGGTCGGTTCCCTCGGTAAAAACCAGCTTGTTTTGCTTTCCCCTAATCAGGTTAATCATTTTTTCAAACACAGCAAATCCTCCACCAAATATAAAATTAGCAACACGCAGCAACAAAAGTACCGTTAACAACGCTAATAATGATAACACACCCGAACCGGCATTTCAACGTGCCCCCATATAGAAAACCCCCGCTGTTTTACAACTTTCATATACATTTGCACATGCCCCTGCCTTTTGTGGTATACTATGCTTTGTAATTTACAGTGCGCCGCACCCGCCAAAGGCGGCAAGCGGCGGCAAAACCAAAACAGGTAAGGTGATGTTACAATGGCATACAACTGGCAAACGCTGAAGCAGGAATGCCTGAAATGCACAAAATGCGGCCTGTGCGCCACCCGCACCAACGTTGTTTTCGGGGTGGGCAACCCTAGTGCTGAAATATTGTTTGTGGGGGAAGGCCCCGGGGCAAACGAGGACGCGCAAGGAGAGCCCTTTGTTGGCCGCAGCGGAAAGCTGCTGGATGTGTACCTGGACACTGTTGGCCTTTCGCGCAAAAAGAACATCTATATTGCCAACATTGTTAAATGCCGCCCGCCCGAAAACCGCGACCCACTGCCGGAAGAACGCACCGCCTGCCTGCCCTGGCTGCGGGCGCAGTTTAAATTGATAAAACCCAAAATTATTGTATGCCTTGGGCGCATTGCCGCCCAGCAAATGATAAAGCCCGATTTTGCCATTACCAAAGAGCACGGCCAGTGGACAGAAAAGAGCGGCGTGCTGTTTACCGCCACCCTGCACCCCGCCGCCCTTTTGCGCAACCCCACCCAAAAGCCGCTTGCCTTTGAAGATTTTGCCCAAATTCGAAACAAAATAAACGAAATATGCACCCATACCTACGAGGAGAGTTAGCCCTATGAACAAGGAAAAGGCCCTTGCCCTGATAGAAACCTTAAGCAACGCAAACGGCACCTCCGGTTTTGAAGACGAGGCTGTTGCGGCCATACAAAAGGCCGCCGCGCCCTTTGGGGCCTGCCGAACCGACGCCATGCGCAACCTTTACCTGCACCGCAAAGAAAACACCGGCGCACGCCCTGTGGTGCAGCTGGACGCCCATACCGATGAGGTGGGCTTTATGGTGCAGGCCATATTGGGCAACGGCACGGCAAAGTTTGTACCGCTTGGCGGCTGGGTGCCCAGCACCGTGCCGGCCCATAAGGTGCGGGTGCGCAACTCTTTGGGCGAGTATATTCCCGGTATTGTGGCCAGCAAACCACCCCATTTTACCAGCGAAGCCGAGCGCAAAGCAGCGCCCGCGCTGGAAAATATGGTAATTGATGTTGGCGCTTGCAGCAAGGAAGAAGCCGCCGAAAAATTTCATTTGCGCATTGGCGAGCCTGTAGTGCCCGAGGCCTTGTTTGAGTATTTGCCCCAGCAAGACATTATGACAGGAAAAGCCTTTGATTGCCGCCTTGGCTGCGCGGCCCTGCTTGCCACCCTGGAAAGCCTTTCCGGCAAAGCGCTGCACACCGATGTTGTGGCGGCCTTTTCCAGCCAGGAAGAGGTTGGCCTGCGGGGCGCGCGGGTTACCAGCGCCGCCATACAGCCAAAGGCTGCCATTGTTTTTGAAGCCACCCCCGCAGACGACACCTTCAGCGACCCTTATTCGATGCAAACCGCCATTAAAAAAGGCCCCATGCTGCGGTTTATAGATGCCAGCATGATTGTAAACCCCCGTTTTCAGCGCTTTGCGCTGGACATGGGCGAAACATTTGGCCTGCCGGTACAAACTGCTGTGCGCACCGGGGGCGGCACCAACGGCGGCGCCATACACCTGGCCGACAAGGGGGTGCCGGTAATTGTAATAGGGCTGCCGGTGCGATATATCCACACCCACTACGGAATTGCCTCTTACGCCGATTTTGAATGCGGCGTGCGACTTGCCGCCGCTATACTGGAAAATTTAACACCTGAAATTTTAGAAAGCTTTTAAAAGCCGTTTATTGCCACTGTTAAAAAAGCCGCCTGCAAAATGCAAGCGGCTTTTTTGTTAGGTTGTTTTTTTGCGCAGAATGGTAAGAGGCTCAAAATTCTCTTCGGCGGGTACCGGCACCCAAAATTCCATTTTTGTATGGGGGGTTGCCTCAATGGCTTCGCCTTCGCCATTGCAAATGGCCCCGGGCACAAACTGCACACAGCGGCCGCCGAGGGTAAGCGCCTCAAGCGGTTCGCCCAGGGTAAATTTGCCCCGCTGCTCACAAACGGCCCAGCCGCCCTGCTGCCGCTGCACCACCCCCACCAGCTGCCACTCGCGAATATAGTTGCTTTGCCGCGGGCTTTGGGTGGCGCCCTCCGGCCCAAGGAAAAACCCGGAAGAATACGGCCTGTGGGAGGTTCGGGAAAGCTCCTGCAACACAAATTCCGGGCAAACAAACCCACCCGGGGCCGCCGCCAGTACGGCATCCAGCGCCGCGCGGTAAGCCGCCGTAACCGAAGCGGCATAATAAAAGCTTTTGCTGCGCCCTTCAATTTTCAAGCTGGAGGCCCCTGCCTCTACCACCCTGTCTAAAAACGGCGCGGCGCAAAGGTCGTCGGCACTTAAAATATAGCTGCCGCCCTCCCCTTCGCCTATTTCAAATTCCTGGCCGGGGCGCTTTTCCTCGTGCAGGGTATATTTCCACCGGCAGCTTTGGGGGCACTGGCCCCGGTTGGCGTCCCGCCCGGTTAGGTATTGCGAAAGCAGGCACCGCCCCGAAACGCTCATGCACATGGCACCGTGCACAAACACCTCCAGTTCCAGTTCCGGCGGCGTTTTTTTGCGTATTTCAGCAATGTCCTCCAGCGAAAGCTCGCGGGCCAATACCACCCGCTTTGCGCCAAGCTGCCAGGCCGTAACCGCCGCCGCATAGTTTACAATGCCCGCCTGGGTGGAAAGATGAATTTCCATGCCGGGGGCATGGGCTTTTACCAGGCTTAAAACGCCAAGGTCGGCCGCAATAAAGGCATCTACCTCGGCCTGCTGCGCCTGTTGCAGCACCCCGGGCAAGCGGTCTATTTCGCTGTTGGTGGGAAGCGTGTTTAAGGTGAGGTACACCTTTTTTTGCAGCGCATGGGCGGCAGCGGCCGCTTCTGCCAGCTGTTCAAAGGTAAAGTTGCGGCTGGAAGAGCGCATTCCAAATTCTTTGCTGCCAAGGTACACCGCGTCGGCCCCATAGGCCAGGGCAAAGCGCAGGCTCTCCATATCGCCCGCCGGGGAAAGCAATTCTACCTGCTGTTTCATGCCGCGGTGCTTGCCTCGCTGCCAGCTTGCTCGGCCAAATACTGCGCATTCTTCTGCTCCATGGTGGCAACATTCCGGTTGTGCTCTGCCAGCGTCTTTCCGTAGTAATAGTTTTCATAGTAGTCGGTTAAGAAGTAGTAATAATCGTGCTGTTCGGGGTTTAGTGCCGCCGCCAGCGCCGTTTCACTGATGCTGCAAATGGGCCCTGCGGGCAGGCCCTTGCGGGTGCCAGAATAGCTGGAGTCGGTTACATAGGCGTAGAACAAATCATCGCCCACCGCGGCGCGGGCCGCATCGTAGGAAATTTCGGTGTAGGTTTTGTCGGCGTATTCGGGAATATTCCACTGCATCCAAATGCGCACGTAGCGAACCGTAACATCACTTCCCATGGTGCCGTCCTGCTGCTGCCAGCCGGCGCTGAGGCGGTTCCAGAAAACGCCCGAAACCTTTGCCTGCTGGTCTACATGGCTGGCCTCGGCCTGTATCATAGAAGCAAGGGTGATGGCCTGCCGCAGGGTAATGCCCAGCTCGTCCATTCGGGCATACATCTCTTCGGTAATTTTCGCATCCATTTGTTCATAAAGTTTGCGCACCACGTTTTCCACGGTATCGTCCTTGTAGAAATTGTAGGTGTCGGGGTACAAAAGCCCCTCGGCCCGGTGGAATACCACAATGCCGGGGTCGGCGTCAAACTCCGCTTTCATTTTCTGTACAAAGGTTATATCGCTGAACAAATCAAGGTTGTCTGCGGTATCCAGAAACTCCTGGGCGGTGCCAATGCCCGCCTCTTCAAACAAGGAGGCAACCTTCATAATGGAAACCCCTTCGGGAACACGCACCGTTACCTCTTCCCTTGCCGGGGGCGCGGTGGAAAGCGTGGTAATAATTTCATCGTAGGTCATGCCGGGGGTAATGGTGTGGGTACCCGCTATAAAGCCGGGGGCGGCTTTTTTAAAGCTTACATAATAGCGGAACAGCATGCCAGAGCCAATAATGCCCTTTGCCTGCAGCGATTCCCCAATGGTTTTTGCGCTGGTTCCGCTTACAATTACCACCTGAATGGCCTCGGTGGCGGTGGCATTTTTGCCGTCCATCTCATTTTTGGCAAACAGCCCCCCCACAAGGGTGGCAACCAGCAAAATTACCAAAAAGACCAAAAACACAACAAGGCAGCCCTTGCGCGCCTTGCGCCGGGCCTGTTCCTCTTCCCACTCGTAATCGTCGTCATCGTAATAGGCGTCTTGCTCATAACGGGCGGCGCGGCGGCTGGGGGCCTGCCTGCCTGCCTGCTGCCTGCTGTACTGCGGGGCGGCATTTCTGTTGGAATCAGGGGCTCTATACACATTTCTCGGCATGCTGTGGTCCTCCAATTGGCGTGTTTGTAATTTTTATTATGCACCGGGGTACAGGCTGTGCAATACCTCGTCGGCTTTTTCAGGGCCCGCCAGCAGGCTGGCAAGGGTGTGCGCAAATTGCAGCGCAACACCGGCAGAGCGGGCGGTTACAATGTTGCCGTCCACTTCCACGGCGCGGCCGGTTACCCGGCTTTGGCGCAGCTCTTTTTGTACAGAGGGAAAGGCGGTAACCGTTTTGCCCTCCAGCAAGCCCTGCCCGTATAAAACCGTGGGGGCGGCGCAAATAGCGGTTATATAGCTTTTGCCGCCGCTTGCCGCCTGCAGCATTTGGGCCACCATGGGGCTTTTTTTAAGGTTTTCGGTGCCGGGGCCGCCGCCGGGCAGCAACACCATGGCGGCGGTGGGCGGCAATACAAACCCCTCGCCGCTTATATCGGCAACAACGGGTATGTTGTGGGCGCCGGTTACGGTTTTGCCGGTTACTCCAACGGTAACCACCTCTATACCCGCCCGCCGCAAAAAGTCTATGGGGGTAATGGCTTCTATCTCTTCAAAACCGTCCGCCAAAAACACATACACTGTTTTCATAGCTGTTCCCTTTCTTTAACTATTCCAGTTCGTCAAACCCAAAACGAATATAGGGGTATTTTACCACAAATTCACTCTGCAAGGGTTTTAAAAGGCCCGCAGGCTGTAAAACCCCCTGCCCCGCAAACAGGGCCGGCTGCTGCGCCAGCGTAAGCGCCATGCCGCCACAGCCTGTTTTTTCTTGAATTGCGCATAAAATTGCCTTTGCCTGTGCATCGTTTTGGGCAAACAGCTCCACCACCAAAACGCTGTCCTCCGTTTTCATATAAACGGCATAGCCCCCGCTGTTTATTGCAAACACAGCGCCCTGCGAGTACAAATCTTGCAAAAGGGGGGCATAGCGGCCAGGCGTAAAATTTATATAGGGGCATTGAATGTATTTTTCACGAAGTGCCGCAAACCCCTCTGCGTCCGGGCGGGCGAACTGAACCCCCGGTAAATCTTCACCGGGCTGCGCCGCTTCAGGCGCCAACAAAACACGGCGAAGCCACAGGGTTTGCGCATACCCGCGCTTTTCATAATAAGCATACAGGGCGGCCCCCGCCGGGATAAGCGCCGAAAAAACCGCCCCTTTTTGCCGCTCCTCTTCTTCCGCATAGGCCATAAGCCCGCCCATAACCCCCTGCCCGCGGGCAGAAGGGGCCGTGGCAAGGGCGTACAGGTAAACGCCGCTTTGCCCGCCCATATTGCAGGGCACCGCCAACAGCTGGGCCACAAGCTTTTCCTGCTGTTTTGCCACATAAACCTGCCCCGGACCCGCAAACGAAAGAAGGCTTTGGCTTATAAAGCTTTCCTCATCGCCAAAAACCTGCTGCCACAGGGCCCTCAGGGCAGGTGTGTCCTGCGGCTGCGCGGGCAAAAACCCGGTTTTACTCATTTGTAATAAGCTCCGCGGTATACTTGTGCTCAATCTGCACCGGCTGGTAGGAAAGCTTTGCCTCCCGCAGGCCCTCTTCATCCACGTCGTTTTCACGGTTGATGTAGGTATACCCGCTGCAAAAGCGGCGGGCCATTTCCCGGTTGATGATGTTGTAGGCCCCGGCCACGTCGTACAGGGCTTTTTCCACATGGGTTACAAACATATCGCTGCCAAGCGGGCTGCCGAACGAGAAAGCCACAATGCGTCCATCCACGGCAATATACCCGCCCTTCAGGCAAAGCTCGTCGTAATGGCGCAGGGCAAGCTCAATGGCCCTGTGTTCTTCCGCAATGCCCTCGTCTTCCCGGTTGTCGTACAAATTGCACCATTCGTTGTTAAAGGCCGCAATGGCGGCAATGGAATCGGGGGTAATTTCATGAAACTGCCAGCCGGGGTTGCCACGTTCGAAGCGGGAGCAGTGGTTTCTCTTTTTTTGAAACTTTTTGCCCGGCAGCTCGGCAAGGTCGCTTGCCAGGTAAATGTAGTCGCTTTCACCGCGCGGCATTTCAAAATGGAACCGGCCGGGATACAGCTGCTCTACGGTTGCCTTGGCCTCTTCGGTAAGAGAAAACAGAATGGGGGTTTTCCCCGCCTCTTGGGCGTCCTGCAAAATGGCCTCCAGCGCTTTTTCCACGTCTCCGTTTCCGGCAGGGTACAGGTAATGCAGGCGCTTTCCTTCGCTGCGGGCAACCACAAAATCTTCAAAACGGGCAATTTTGCTGTGGTAAACACGGTTCCACATATAAACGTTCACAAAGGCATATTCACAGCTTTTGTAGCCGTTGGCGGCCAAAAGCGGCCGCGCCCATCGGCCGTCCTCCGGTGTTATGTCATGAAAAATCATAAAACGTCCCTCACAATTCGGGTTAATTCCGCCGCTATCTCTTCTACGCTTCGCATTTCGTCTTTCTCGCAGCAGGGCACCACCTGCCAGCCCAACAGCCCGGCGCACCACAGCGCCGCGGCGCGGCATTCCAGCAAATAGGCAAGGTTTTTCTCGTGAATATCCCGCTGGGTACGGTCTCCCTTATAGCGTTTTTCCAGCAGGGCCTGGCTTACCCCGGGGGGAACGTCCAGGTACAACACAAGGTCCGGCTTTGGAATGCCCAGCTTGCCGTATTCAAAATTTTGCTGCCACTCAACAAATTCCTGCCGCGCCTCTACCGGCAGCTTGGCCGCCTGGTAAATAAAGTTGGAGGTGGCGTACCTGTCGGCAAGCACAATGCCGCCCTGGCTGTAAAAGCCCTCCCACTCCGCCTTATAGCTGGCGAACCTGTCTACCGCATAAAAGGCCGAGGCCGCATAGGCGTTCACATCCCCGGGTTGGGTGCCAAATTCGCCCGCAAGGTACATTTTTATAAGCGAGCTGGAGGGGCTTTGGTAGTTTGGAAAGGAAACCTGGCGGGCCACGGCGCCCTGCCCGGAAAGCCACCGGGCCAGCAATGCCGTTTGCGTGGCCTTGCCGCTGCCGTCCAGCCCTTCTATTACAATTAATTTTCCCATTTTTTGCCTCTGCTGTATTTTTGCTGCTGCAAAGCGGGCCTGCCCGCCCCGCGCTACAGCT
Organism: Oscillospiraceae bacterium; assembly: GCA_047973285.1. Taxonomy (GTDB): domain Bacteria; phylum Bacillota; class Clostridia; order Oscillospirales; family Ruminococcaceae; genus JAAYCI01. Next base: position 19,734 of record JBKEBR010000118.1, read on the forward strand.
TTTTAAGCGGCGCGTAGTTGGCCATGGTTTTTTTCACGCCCGCCGTGTCAAATTTTATTTCCACAATGTGGTCGCCGGCCACCGGGGTTATTTTTTGCACAACACCGTGCCCGACTACCTTGTGCTCCACTTCGTCCCCGGGGGCATATTGAATGTTGGAAGGCTTGGCAGCACCCGCCGCAACGCCTGCCCCTGCGCCCGCCAGGGTAGAGCGGCTGGCCGGGGCCGGGGCC
>JBKEBR010000119.1:0-2017 GCA_047973285.1 Oscillospiraceae bacterium
AGCCCTTTGGCGGGAATATACACCCTGCTTTTTTTATCCATTTTATGGAAACAGCCGCCCGCCTTGCCCGCCGCCATAGCTTTGGCAACTGCCGCGCCGGTACCACCAATAGTATAAAAACTTTTTCCCGCAAAGCAATCTAAAAGAAAACACTTTTAGAAGTCGCGCCGCCCCGGCCTTTCCAATGCCTGCGCCCGCACAGCACTCGCCCGCAACGCATAAGCCGAATTGGGCCTGCAATACACCCCGCCCCAGCTATTCCGACTGCTGGCCGCGCTGCGGGGCCTTGCCCCGCCCGCCCTCTTTGCGGGCCAGCAGCCCCCGCACCAGCAAGAACAGGGCCCCCGCCGCCAGCACCACAGCCGCAATTACCAGCGCGGTTTTGTAGTCGCCCCGGCCAAGGCGCTCGCCCAGCCAGCAGTACACCACAATGGCGGGAAAGGTGGCCCCCGCCATCGCCAAAAAGTACCGCCTGAAGGGCAGGCCGCTTTTGGCAAACAAAAAGGGCAGCATGCTGTTTGGCACAAACGGCACAAGGTACAGCAAAAACACCGCCAGCGCCGGGTTTTTAATTTTTTTCAGCCAGCCCTCCATGCTTTTGGAAACCCGCCCCCGCCTTGCCCCAAACAGCCCACCAAACATGCTGCCAAACTGCCGCGCGCCGTAAAACAACAGGCTGTGCATGGCGGCAAAGCCCACAAGGCAAATGGCCCCGCCGTACAAAATGCCGTAGCAAAGCCCCGCCAAAATTTGCACCACCAAAGAGGGAATAAACGGAACCACCACCGCCAGCGCCTGCAAGCCCGCCAGCAGCGGCACGCCCCGCGTCCCGTAGGCCTTAATGTAGTCAATCATGGCGCTTTCGTCTTTGGTGTTGGCGGCCAATTGGCGAATAAGCGGAATTAAATCGGCCACCAAAAGGGCCAGCAACAGGATAAACAGCCCGCAGGCCGCCGCAAATAAAACGGCCCGTTTTTTATTCTTCATGCCCGCCCCTTTTCCTTGCCCGGCGCCAATAGGGCCCGCCCGCCGCAATTTGCCGCCCGCCGCGCCCATGGCACGGCGGGCGGCAAAACTTTTTTACAGCATACCCTAAAACCGCGCAATTTTCAATTTTTCTTTGGCCGTTTGCGCTGTGCCCGTGGCCTAAAAGGGCCTTGTCCACCCGGCTGGCAGCAGGCGGTAACCCCGGTGGCCGCCTCGCGGCCTCACCGCAAATTTTACCGGTGGTTTTCTTATAATTATGTAAGTATAAAAAGAAAAAGGCGGGCTTCCCCGCCTTCGGCTGTTCTCAATTTTCCGGCTTGCCGGGCATGCCCCTGTGCCTTTTCCCTTACTTTTATTTTTCCTGCCCCGCTTCCTCTTGCCGGGTCTTTCTCCCGCAATCCCTCTCTGCCACTTTCGCCTTTTTCCATCTTTTAAAAAGCGCAAAGCTCTCCCCCACCCCTACTCCCCCGGCCAGCCGGCGGCGGGGGGCGGGCCCCACAGGCTTGCCAGCAGGGCGCGCTGGCTTTCTTTGGCGTTCTGGTAATCCTCGTACATGTCCCGCGTCCAGTGCTTTTGCCCGGCGGCGGGTGCCTCGGCGGGGGTGGTCCAGTACACGCAAAAGCCGCGCAAGGCGTCGGGGGCGTGGGTAAGCTCGTGGGGGGCCGTGGCGGCGTCGCGGGGGTTGTTCGGGTCGGCCAGCATGGCGGGCAGGGTGCGTATCAGGTTTACGCAGTTCGCAAAAATGCGCAGCCTTGCCCGGGGGCGGCCGTCCTCGGCGGGGGTGGGCTTCAGCCACTCCTTCACCGCCATCCAGCCGCTCACCCGCGCGTTGGTGGTTTTGGTAAGCACCACGCCGTTTTCGGCAAAAATGTCGGCGGCGCTTTTACCGGTTTCCTGCCGGCGGTTCCACAAATCCGGCGGGGCCAGGGTAAGGCAGGCGCCATCGGCCCCGCTGCGGCGCAAAATGGCCTCGGCCGCCTGCGAAATAATCAGCCCGCTCTGGTACAGCTCTTTGCACACAAAGGCCTCG
>JBKEBR010000120.1:0-14561 GCA_047973285.1 Oscillospiraceae bacterium
CCGGGCAAGGCGCTGCGGCAAAACAGGGCTTGCAGCCCGCCGGCAAAAGGGCAGGGCGGGGCTGAATTTACGGGCGCTGTTTTCTTTCGCCGGGCGCAAAAAAGCCAGGCCTCTTTATGAAAAGGCCCGGCTTGGGGAGCGAGTGTTCAAACAGATAGACAGCCGATAAGTGCGCTGGCCAGCCGTATGCCAATGCTGTGGGCCGGCGGGAAATTGAGAATGAGGGAGGCCTGCCTTACACAGAGGTTTTTCCGGCCCAATCGGGGTTGTTTTCATCCTCGTAACTGTCGTCTTCCCTGTCTTCTTTTTTGCGGGAATTGATTAAAACGAGGATGAAGATGAACTCCACCACCGCCAGGGCCACCATCAGGATGGTCCAGCAATCGACCCACACCATGGGAAGGCGCATGTTTTCGGTAACAAGAAAAACGATTAAAGAGACAATGGCGGTTACAATGGCAAGAATTCTCCACAACAACCCGGCCTGGTTTCGCCGTTGTTCTTCTTGTTCTTCTTCTTTGTCTTCGCCGTAACCTTCCTCTTGTTGCTTTTCACTTTTGCGGCCAAGGAATATGCCCACCAGCAGTACAATGGCTGTTGCAAGCCCCAAAACGGTTAAAATAAGGTTTAGAAGCGCCCAAGCCCCGCTGTTGCCGCCGGATAAGGGGGTTGTTTCGCTGTTGCCGATAACGGTGTTCCCGCCATTCCCGGCAGTATTGGAATTGGCAGAGAAAGAAGCGGCGGAAGAGCTGGGGGGCTCGCTGTTGGGAGAAGAGCTGCCGCCGGAAACGGTGGAAGAGCTGCCATTTATTCTCCACTGTGCGTAAAGTGTTACATCATTGGCCGGCATCACCATGGTTCCGCCCGGCGTATAGCCGGTGCCATCGCCACCGGGCCGCGTATTCCACGCCACAAAGGTGTACCCTGTACGAACAGGAATTACAGTTCTAAGGGTTGCGGTTTGGCCTTGCAAATAACCGGTTTGGTCGTCAATTTGGGTGGTGCCCAAACCGCCCCAGTTCACATTGTACAGCACGCGGTAGGAGGTGGATTGACCGGTGCCGGAAGAAGAGGTTTTTTCTTTCCACTGTGCGTAAAGCTGTACATCCGCATTTTCTATGGTGAGCTGAGAACCCGCCGCAAAAAACAAACCCCGGTCATCGGGCGTGGTTCGCCATCCAGCAAAATCGTAACCCTCCCGGAACAATTCGCCCGGCCCGGATATGGCTGCCACGGCGCCTTGCTTATACACATTGCCGTCTACAGGAACGCTGCCCTCCCCGCCATTTGCAAAATATTCCACCGTAAACCCATTTTTAAAGAGCTGGTAGGGGGAAAGCATTCCGTTGCCGGTATTGGCGCTCTCGTATGCCTCTGTAATGGTGGCGGGCACAGAAATTACCCAATAGGACGCAACGTCGTCCAGCGGGGAAATGGCGTTTTCCGCAAAGGATAAATCGCTGGACGGGAGATAAAACCAGTAGTTCAACGAGTCCAGCTTATGGACACCAACAGAGATATCCTCCACGGCATCGCCTATTGTTCCATTGTAGGCGTGGCCGTAAATTTTATTGCTTGTAATTGTGCCGCCCGCAATGTCCAGGGTTGCTTTTTTGACAATGGTATTGTTTGTTGCAGAGGAACCCACATACCCACCTAGAAATAAATTGTCGACAACCCCATTTTGAATGGAAATTTCCAACTCCTCCACGGCCATGCTGCCTGATGCGGAGGACACATAGCTGCCGCCAACAAGGTTTTCTATTTTTCCGCCAGCTACAGTGATGATGGATTTTGGAAGCGTTTTTGGGGTTGTAATGCCGGTTGGCGCGGTTTGCCCGCCCAACAACCAGCCAATTTTACCCGACTGAACATTCACCTTGACGAAATCGGTAACCGTTCCAAGCCCGCCGGCATAAATGGTGCCTGCCAACTGGTTTTCCCCGGGGGCATTTATGTTTATTTGAGAGGAAGAGGTAGTGCCAAAGCCGCTGCCGTAAACCGTTTTTATGGTTCCGCCGTTTAAGTTCATGGCAACGCTGCCCGTGATGGAGCCGGTGCTGCCGCCGCCATACACGTAGTCGACCGTTCCGCCATTGACGGTTAATGAGGAACTTCCCACCTTGTTTGACGGCCCGGCGCCGCCATACAGCCGCCCAATTGCCCCGCCGTGAACCGTGATGGTGGCTTTGGAAGTGTTTTGGCCCGAACTGGAAGTTGGGCCGCTGTACACATAGTCAATTTTTCCGCCGTAAATATCCACGGTAAAATCGAGGGAAGGGCAGCGCGTTGCGGGCGCCACGCGGCCTATGGTGCCGCCATACACCTCAACCTTAATGGTGTCTCCGCCATAATCGCTGCCGCCGCCAATTAAGCTTGTAATTTTAACGTTGTCTTTGGCTACAACGGTTGCAAGGCCGCCAACATAGCCGGCCTCGGCGCTGCCGTTTACCTGGTATACCTCTGCCTTGCCCTCAATGGTACAAACAACATTTCCCTCTACAATTGCGCCGGTTGGCGTATAGTACCCTGCCGCCTGCAGCCAGTAGGCATAGCTGCTGCCGCCAAAGCGTACGGTTACATTTCCGCCGGTGCCGCCGGCGTTTTTACGAACGGCGCCCTGGCGCCCGCCGCCGCCAAAACGGTAGCCTACGGTTGTTTTGCCCATTGCGGTTACGGAAATATCCCCGTACACATTTCCGTAATTTTTATCTGCCTGCCATGCGGTGCTCCACCTTGTGTTGCCGCCGCCGCCATACAGGGTGTCAAAAGTGCCGGAATTGGCCGCGTCCTCATCGTTCACGCGAAGGGTAACATTTCCAAAAACCTCGCCATAGGCAGAGGCCCCGTAAAGGGCGGCGGAGGAGGTGTTTTGTACATTGACGGAAATGTTTCCGTGGATATTTCCTAGGTGCGTGTTCGACGCCGAAAGGTACTGGCCAACACTGCCGCCATAAATGCTTCCTGCGGTAATGGTGTTGTTTTTAATGGAAACAGAGACATCCCCGGTGATGTCCCCTCCAACGTTGTTGCCGCCATAAATATTTGCAACGGCGGAGGACTGCGCAACAACAGAGATGCCGCCGTTTATATCCCCATTATAGCTTCCGCCAAAAACGCCGCCCGTTACAGAAGCGCCATTTTCAACGGTGAGCAAAATGCTGCCCTGCAAGCCGCCGCCCTCATTTCCGCCATACAGGTTTTTGACTTTTGTTGTGGGGCCGGTAAGCGTAATTTTGCTGCCGTTGACAATAGAGATGGAATTGCCATCCTTGGCGCCGCCGTAAATGGTATAATTTTCAAAACTGGCGGGCGGAGCAAATGCGATAGGGCTGCCGCCTGCATCCACATATTCAATAGCCGAAGCGTTTTCTTCCGCAATTGTATTGCCGTTTATAATGAGATGATTGCCATTTGCATAGATATTTGTGCCGTCGATTGTAACCTGAACAGGGGTGGAAAAAGGCACCAGGGCCAATGCGGGGGGCTCCGGCTCTGTGGTATCCAAAGAGGAAGGCTCCTCCTCTGCCACGGGCTGGGATGAACCGGAGGAATCCTCTGGAACAGAAGTATCCTCCGGAATGGAATTGGCTTCCGCAGAGGTGCCCCCGCCGGCTGCCTGTGTGGGCGTTTCTTCAACAACCGAAGCACTGGTTGAGCTGATTTCCGGTTCTGCCGCATTTACAGGAAAAAAGCTTGCGCTAAAGGAAAACAACAGAACAACGCCCAGCAGGCAGCTGAGCCCAAATTTCATTTTTTTTGTTTTGTGCATTTAAATTCCCCCATATAACAATACAATTAAAGAATAAATGTGCGTTACTATTGAAACGGAAAAATACCCCGGTATGGATATATCCCCGAAAAGGTAAGCCCAAAATGGTTGTGCTTATTCATAAAAGACAATTTAATTGCTGAAAATACTTACATAAAATACAGGCAGGGGGAAATTCTTCCCGGCCCGGGGCTTTCCGGCGTTCTTTTTACTGCGGGGCCCCTGTACCGCTGCACAGGGGCCCCGTGCCGGCTTGCCCAAGTGAAATTTGCGCTGCAAAGCTGGGTATTTCATTTTTTGGGGGGGGGACGGCGGCCGGGCTTTTTTTTGAGGGCGAAAGCGGTGGTAAAAGGGTGCCATATCATATATATATGTAAAGATAAAAGGCTTGGCCTGGTTGCCCGTGTGGGAATGCCCCCGCCGGGTAAATTCGGCTTTGGGGGCGCCGAAAAAGCTTTCCCTAGAAGCGTTGCACCCTGTGGCAAGGCTGCGCGTTACGCAAAACCCCTCCGGTGAAAACCGGAGGGGTTTTGCTTGTAAGGACGAAAGGAGCTGCCTTGCCGGGGGAAGGGCGCCGGCGGCCCTTGCCCCCGAAGGCGAAAGGGGGCGGGTGAAAGGGCAGAGCCCTGTGAGGGTGAAAGAAAAGTGCCTGCCTGCCATACGCCGGGCGGGCGGCGCTGCAAAACAGGGCTTGCAACCCGCCTGCAATAGGGAGAACAGGCGGAGAAAATAACAGGTAAAAAAGGTGAAAGGGGCGGGCGCCGCTTTGCCCTGCGCGAGGCGGGCCGAAAAAAGTGCCCGCCAGCCAGTGCAAGGTTTTAAAATAGGCATTGCCAAGCATTGCCCCGCCCGGCGGGCAATGGCCTTTGCTTTAAACACAAAGGCCGCCGCGCGGCTAAAGGGAAACGGCCCCGGCGTGCCCCGCCGTTTGCTGCGGCTGCGGGGCCAGCAAAAACAGCCGCCCCGAAAAGGGCGCAAGGGCAAGCACCGCTTTGTGGCCTTGCCCGGCGGGGCGGGTGGCAAGGGTTTGGGGCTTTGGCGGCGTTTCACCGCCAAAGGGCTGCCAGCCGGTGTTCAGCAGCTCGGTAAGGGTGGCGGCCTCTTCCAAAAACACCGGGAAGGCGGGCTGTGCCCTGTCGGAAAAATTAAAGGCCGCCACCACCGCCTGTTTTTCGGCGCCGCCCACGGTGCTGCGCATAAAAATATACACCGACTGGGCCGGGGCGTTTACCTCCAGCCAGCGAAAGCCCCGGCTGTCGTATTCGTTTTGGTACAGGGCGGGCAGGGTAAGGTACAGCCGGTTCAGCTGCCGTATATACTCTAAAAAGCCGCTGTGCAGCGGGTAGCGCAGCAGGTCCCAGTCCAGCTCGCGGTTTTCGTCCCATTCGCGGAAATGGGCCAGTTCGTTGCCCATAAAGTTCAGCTTTTTGCCGGGGTGGGCCGCCATGTACAGGTACAGCGCCCGCGCCTGGGGGAATTTGTTTTCATAACTGCCCCACATTTTTTGAATGATGGTGGCTTTGCCGTGCACCACCTCGTCGTGGGAAAAGGGCAGCAGGTACAAATCGTTGTAAAAATAGGCCATGGAAAAGGTGAGCTTGTGGTAGTGCTGCGCCCGCTCGGCGGGCGGGGTGCGGAAATAGTTGAGGGTGTCGTTCATCCAGCCAAGGTCCCACTTATAGTCGAACCCAAGGCCGCCGTACTTTACCGGGGCGGTTACCTTTGGGTAGGCGGTGGAATCCTCGGCAATCAGCATGGCGGTGGGGTGTAGCGTTTGCAGCCCTTCGTTCATGGTTTTTAAAAAGGCAATGGCCTCGGCGTTTTCGCCCCGTTCGGGGTTGCCCTGCCAGTAAATGGCCCGGCTTACGGCATCCATGCGCAGGCCGTCGAAGTGGTATTCCGAAAGCCAGAAGTTGGCGGCAGACTGCAAAAAGCTGGCCACCTCGCCCCGGGCCAGCAAAAAGTTGTAGCTGCCCCATTCGCTGTGGCGCACGTCGCTGTGGGGGTACTCGTACAGGGGGGTGCCGTCGTACAGGGCAAGGCCGTAGCTGTCTATGGCAAAGTGCACCGGCACAAAATCCAGAATAACCCCAAGGCCCGCCAAATGGCAGCGGTTGATGAGCTCCATCAGCCCGGCGGGGCTGCCGTAGCGGGAGGTGGGGCTGAAAAAGCCGGTGTTCTGGTACCCCCACGAGCTGTCGGCCGGGTGCTCGCACAGCGGCATAAATTCAAGGTGGGTGTAATAGTTTTGCAGGGCGTAGGCAATCAGCTCGTCGGCAATTTCAAGGTAGGTATACCAGCCGCCGGGGCTGCCCCCGGGGGTTTTCCACGAGCCGAGGTGAACCTCGTAAATATGTAAGGGGCGGTTGTAGTTTTTGGTGCGGCGGGCCATCCATTCGCCGTCGGTAAACGCAAAAGCGGCAAGGCTTGCCACCACCGAGGCCCCGCCGGGGCGCAGCTCCATGGCAAAGCCGTAGGGGTCGGCGTGGTCGGCGGCCTCGCCCCCCGGCCCGTAAATGCGGTATTTGTACAGGTGGCCCGGGGCGGCGGCGGGGCAAAGCAGGCTGAACACGCCGCCCGGCTGCCGGGGCATTTCCTCCTCCTGCCAGTTGTTGAAGCCGCCAACCAGGCACACCCGCCGCGCCGCCGGGGCATAGGTGCAAAACTGTACGCCCCCCTTTTGCGGGTGGGCGCCAAAAAAGCGGTAGGCCGTGAAGGCCCGGCCGCCGTAAAATTGCTCAAGTTCCATGGGCTGGCTCCTTTGCTGGGGGAATTGCCGCCGGGCGGGGCCGCGCGGAAAATACTTCTTTTTATACTACCCCAAACGCGCGCGGAAAACCAGCACATTTTATGAAAACAACCAATGAGGGGAAAGCCGCCGGGCGCCGGAAGGGGGAAGAAAAACCGCCTAATTAATAGGTTTAAATCCTAATAAGATTATTTTACTGTTAAGCTTGATTTTGAATTTTAAATGTATTATAATTAAAAAAATAAATTTTTGTGTGTGCCCAGGGAAAAATATTTTAAAAATTTTTATTTTTTTGTAAGGAAAACCGGTTCATGCGGTGTCTTTACTGATAGACGCAAAAATTGGGAAGGGCTTTGGCAAGGGTTGCCGGCGGCCCGGCGCAAAACAAAATGTGTGCAGTTGCATGTTTTGGCGTACTTCCCGCCCTTTGCCGGGTAAAAGGCATAGTTTGTAAATAGAGATGGAGAGAACAAGGGTGAACAAAAAAATGTGGAAAAACGAAAAGAAGGGGTCGGCAAAATCCAAAATCGCCACGGCGGCTTTTGGTATGGTACTTACGGTTGCCCTTTTATTCACCAGTATTTTAAATACAGGTGCGGTGGGCAGCGAAAGCCTGAGCATCTCTGATTCACAGGCTGAAAGCCAGGTTTCCCAGCAGGTAGCCCCGGAAACCGAAGCGGAGCAACAGCCTGAGGGCGATGCCTCTGCGGCGGAAAGCGATGCTGCCGCGGCGCAGGACTCCGGCACAGAGCAAACCACCGGCAGCGAGCCTGCACAAGAGCCGGCCGCGCCGGCGGAGGATGCGCAGGCCAAAGAAAAAGCCGGCAACCGCGCGGCGCTGGCGGCCCCCGCTGAAATTGTGGCGCTGGCCGGTGTGCCCGCAGATAATATTGCCCCCGGCGGAATAACCGTTGCAGGCATTATTCTGGGCGACATGATTGGCGGCGTAGACGGCCAGGATTACTGGCTGAAAAGCGGAGACCAGGCCTATGCCGACATCATCTACTCCTCCGACAAAGACTTTCCCGCAGGGCGCCTTGCCTTTAGGGTAAAGGTGCCCCAGGGCGTTTTGGTGGCATTGGCCGCCAACACAAACTTTTCTTCCCAAATTGGTACCGCCAGTGCCCCCGACACCTCGGTTACCGGCGAAACCGACGGCGACGCAACTTACGATTATTACTGGCTTACCGTAAATGTGCCGGTAACCAATGGCACCGGCAAAAGCCTGCAAATTAAGGTTACACCCGACAAAAACGGTGTTACCAACCACGGGCACGCCACCCCGGTTGATGTGGTGCCCTATGTGCTGAACTACAACGACGATGGCGCCGACCGTTACGATGTAAACGGCACCGGGCGCACCAGCGCCAACCTGCTTGCCCTGGTGGATGTGTTCAACTGGAACCCCGCCACCTTTTCCTCCACCAAAAACAACATAAACAACAACAGCGGCAACGACATTGGCGCGTTTGCCCTTACCTTTACAACGGCGAACGGCGCGGCCAGCGCCACCACCGGCGTTGCCTTTGCCGAAAAAGCCATGTTTGAAAACACCTTCACCATTCCGCTGGCCGACAACGGCGAGCCCTATGTGCTGATTAAGGTGGGGGATATTACCCTGCCCGACGGCATTACCGGCGAGGTTGTGGCCACCGGCACCAAAAACATTGGCGGTGTAGACTACTATACCGGTTTCACCATTAAGGGCACTGTGAACAACGTGGCCCCCATTACGGCAAACCCGGCGAACTTTTCGCTGACGGCGAATGTGGCGGCGGCCAGCTTTAACGGGCCCGCCATTCTGGAAAAAACCGGCATAGCCCCCGGCGCAAGCACCAACTTTGCCATTACCAGCACGGTTGCAAACGGCACCAACACCGTAACCCCGGCCTACGCCGTGGGGGTTAGCGGCAATACCGCAAACAACAAAACCCCGGTAAGCGTGGAAAAAGCGGCCGACTGGAACCTGAACTTCACCTTTAAAAATACCGCCCAGGCAGGCAACGAAACCGCCGGGCAAACACTTGGCAAGCAAATTATCAGCATTGGCAGCACCTCTACCATTGAGTCTAAGGCGGAGGATTTGGTTGCCTACCCGGACGACACCGTAACCTATGCCATTGGCGCCGGTATTGAAAACAAGCAGAACGACCCCCTTACCGAGCTTGTTTTTGCCGAAGTGGCCGGCACCGGCTACAACCCCGAGGAAATGGTGCCCCAAACCGTATACTTTGGCGCCTATGCCAATGCAGCCGACTTGGGCAGCACCGCGGTGCAGGTACAGGTTACCTACAGTGATGGCAGCTCGCCCGCAAGCAGCAGCGTACTTCCCCTTTCGGCTATTACCGGCAGCGAAAGCTACACCATTCCGAACGCCGAAAATGCCGCTTCGGTTAAGGTTGTGTACACCAACGTGCACCCGGACTTTAAAATTCCCGCAATTGCCGCAGGTTCCACCAATTCCCTGCGCATTGTGTACAAGGTGGTTTCGCGCGACGAAGCCCGCCATGGCGATAAGTTTACAAACACCGCCACCATGGACTACAAATACACCAATTCCGTTACCAACACGGTGTACGACACAACCGTGGCCGGCACAACAAAATCTGGCAGCGTAAGCTATACCTTTAAAATTGCGCCCGACGGGCTGGACGGCCGCTACCAGTACAACAAATATGGCCAAAACCTTACAAGCCCCGGCCAGTTCCCCAAAGCGAACGATGTGCTGCTGTTTACCATTGAGCTGAAAAGCGATTTGAGCGGCGCCATTGAGCTGGATAAGCTTATAGATACCTACTCCTCCTCGGTGGCGGCGTACGACCCGGATTTTGCCGCCGGCAGCGCCAACGAGCAGTACAACTCCAGCGCGGTGGCCAACTTTAAAATTTGGTCGCCCAGCGGGGTAAGCCTTGCCAATGTTACCAACGACGGCACCAACAGGGCCTTTACGGTAACCTTCCCCGCCGGCGCACAGCTGCAGCCCGGCGAAACCCTGAGAATTACCTACACCATGAAGGTGGCCTCCAACTTTACCAGCACCGGCACCATTCAAAACCGGTTTGATTTGTATGACACCCGGTACCCAAACCCGGTTGCCAGCGGTAAATTTTCCTGGAAAAAGCCGACCCCCTCTTACGGCGGCGGCGTGAAAGCCTGGTACAACCTTGGCGCCGATGTTTCGGCCACTACTGCGAAGCCCATTCCCGACGATGTGATGCTTTTCAAAATTGTGCTTGAAAACAAAACCACCGCCGACACATGGACCGACCTTACCCTGAGCGACAGCTACACCGACAACCTTGCCGCCCACAGCGGCCTGGCCGGCATTAACCCGGACCTGCTTAGCAGCCTTGGCTACACGCTGGCTACCGGCAATGTGCTGAACCTTACCCTGGTGGCAAGCGAAACCACCGCCGACGTGGTCTTTAACCCGGGCGCCCTTTCCACCACGGCAACCGGCTTCAGCCTGCCGCTGGGCGGCTCGATAGCCCCCGGCAAAAAGGCAACCTTTGTGTACACCCTGAAGGTGTTGGATTCCCCTTCCGACACTTTGGTGGCCAACTGGTTCGACCTTGCCTCGGGCAGCAAAACCGTAAGCTCCGGCTACTGCGAAACCACCATTGACGGCTATATCAACAAAACCGGCAGCATTTACATCAACAAAGAAGCCAAGCCGATTGCCGAAAATGGCTATACCCCCAACAAGAACAGCCTGCAAAACGGCGACAAGCTGCAGTTTGTGGTGCGGGTGCAAAACAGGCACAGCCGTGTTGGCCGCACCATTTATGTAAAAAACATGACCGACGTGCTGCCCAGCTACCTGGATTTGGACGAGAGCAGCATTGAGGCGTTGCAGTACACGCTGGTGAGCGGGGACTACACAACCACCCCCATTCCCAGCAGCTACAGCTACGATGACGGCACAAGAAAGCTGCAGGTAAGCCTGGATAATTTTGCCGCCCTTACCAGCGACTCTACCGGCGGCAAGGCCGATGATTACATTGAATTTACCTTTACCGTTACGGTTAACACCGAAAGCCTTGCCTCGCAAACCGGCACCAGCTACAAAATTAGAAACGAAGCCTACGCCTATTTCCAGGAGGACCTGGACAAGCTGTCTCTGATTTCGGGCAGCAAGCTTGTGGCAGACGGCACTGAAAACGGCGGCGCCGACGGCGACGATGCAACCAAGGCCGCCGCTTCGGCTCAAACCGAAGAGCTTACGGTGTACAACGACCGCCTGATGTATGCCGACCTTACCAAAACCACCACCACCGCCTCGGTGAATGCCAGCACCACTTCCCTTTCGCGCAGCTACACCGTAACGCTGGTGAACTACAGCTCGGCAGACCTGCCCCTTGGCAAAATGCTGGATGTGCTGCCCAGGTTTGAAACGCTGGACACCAGCCAAGCCCCTGTGCTGAAGGTTACCGAAGCCGGCGACAGCCCGCAGACGCTGACCTACAACCTGAACTACGAGGTGCTGGGCACCCCCTATGTGGACGCGGACGGCAACAACCACAGCCGCGTGCAGTTTACCTCTTATGTAAAGGGCGGCGTTAACCAGCCCCTTACCCTGAGCAGGGCGCTGAAAAAGGGCACCCAAACCACCAAGTTTGAGTTTGTATACTACACCAAGGTGAACGCCGCCGAAGCCCTGCAATACTTTAAAGAGCTTGGCAGCAACGCCTACAGCGGCACCAACAGCGCCGCCATTTACCCCGCCCAGGCCGGTACCACCATTTACGCGAAAAACGCCGGAAATGGCTACCAGAACACCCATGAAGGGGAAGACGGCACAAACAACTGGGACAGCGATTTAAGCACCAATTTCAGCTTTTACAACAGCGTGAACGTTGCGGTAACCGCCAACTCCACCGCGCCGTATGTGAACGTTACCCCCTATGTGGTGGACGAGACCTCCGGCAATGAATATTACACGCCTTACAACCCGGACAGCAGCAAAATAGAGCCTTCCCACATTGTTGCGTGGGAGCTTGCCTACGGCAACGGCAATACCGGCACCGCCCCGATAGAAGAGGGCGCCAAGCTGGTGGCTGTGCTGCCGGCGGGCCTTACCTACGAGGGAATGGCGTATACAAACGGCACCAGCACCCCCACTGTGGTTCCCAGCTATTTCGGGGAACCGGAGGTGAAAACCAACACGGGCACCGGCGAAACCATTTTAATATGGACCCTGCAGCCCGGCCAAAGCTTTGCGGCCAACAACGGCGGCAGCTTTAGAATTCGCACCGGCACCGATGCAACGCAGTACGCCGTATACGGTGTGAAAACCTTCTGGGTACCCACCGGGGCCGACAACCAGTTCTTCTACGATAAAGTGGTGGAAAATTCCAACCAGTACGCAAGCTATAAATTTACCCACGAATGGGGCAGCATTGAACCCACCCTTACCGGCATTCCGGCAAACAGCCATTATGTGCGCAAGGCCGCCTCGGTGGATGTGTTTGGCCAGCTGGGTGTGCGCAGCAGAATGCTGCTTACCGACGGCACCACCACGGTGGAGAGCACCTCTGACAACAGGGTGCTTTCCATAGACGACCGGCAGAAGCCGCTTACCTACACCATGGAGGTAAGCGTGCCGGAATCGAACTACAAAATGCAGGACCTTGTGCTGATTAACCGCCTGCCCCAAACCGGCGACCGCGAGGTTACCACCGCAGCAGGGCGCGCAAGCGAAGCCAATGTACGCCTGATTGATGACGGCGCTTTTGCGGCACAGCTTGGCGCGGCCGATATTTCCGGCCAGATGACCGTGGAATACATGGAGGGCGGCCCGGCCGATTCCTTCACAGCGGCCGACTGGAGCGGCGCGGCCAACAGCAAGTGGAAAACCGCCGCCGAAATTGGCAGCGACTTCAGCAAGGTAACCGCGGTTCGCATTCGGTTTACAAGCGGCTTTGAGCTGGCCAAGGGAGACGTTCTTTCGGTTTCCTACCAGGCCATGCTGTACAACTACAACGAAGCGGGCAAGCTTGCCAACAACTCCTTTGCCTTCTACGGCAAAATGGGCAACACCGAATTCAACATCGAGCCCGCCTCGGTTGGCGTTCTCTCCACCAAGGTTCCCTCCAACACCTTCCGGGTGCACAAAATTCTGAACGAAAACGCCGATGCCCCCACCTACAAAACTTTTGCGCTGGAATTTACCGGCAAAAGTGAAACCGGCGGCGCCGACATTACCAAAACCGCAACCGTAGAGGTAACCACCCAAAACGGCAGCGTGTGGGAAGGCACCGCCAACGTAACCCTGCCGCTGGGCTATACCTACACCGTAAAGGAACAGCAGCGCTCTCAGTTTGCTGAACCTGTGTACAGCAAGGTAACAGAAAAAGCCAACGCAGACGGCAGCTTTACCTGGGACATTACCATTCAAAACACCCCGATAAAGTACACCGTTACCTACGACAACAACAGGGCCGGCGGCTCGCAAACCGACCCGCAATCGCCCTACTACACCGGCGATACCGTTGTGGTAATGGACAAGGGCGGCATGTTCTTAGACCGGCGCACCTTTGCAGGCTGGAACACCAACGCAGACGGCAGCGGCCAGTGGTATTACCCCGGCAACACCTTTGTAATTACACAGGATGTTCTGCTGTATGCCCAGTGGGAAGGCGGCACACCGCCGCCCGCCTCCAGCAGCTCTTCCAGCAGGGTGAACCCGCCCGCCTCGTCCTCCTCGGCGCCTGCCGTATCGTCTTCGGCATCGTCTGCGGCTTCGTCCTCCTCCTCGCGGGCGGCGGCTTCCACCGGCTCGGGCAGCTCTGCCAGCACCGGTTCCATCTCCGACGGCGATTTGCCCTTGGGGCGTGCGCAGGCCTGGGCGCTGCTGAACCTCATCCTCACCATTCTTGGCCTGGTAACCTCGGTTGTGCTTATTATTGCCGCTTTCTTTGGGAATAATAAGGACGATGAAGAGGAAGAAAAGAACAACAGCTACGCTGAGGATGAAGAGGAAGAAAAGGCAAAACGCAAGTCCGGCATTCTGTGGCGGCTGCTTGCCATTGTAACCTCGGTGGCCTCTTTGGTGGTCTTCTTGCTAACCGAAGATATGCGCCTGCCCATGGTATTCACCGACAAATGGACCCTGCTTATGGTTCTGCTGGCGGTAATAGAGGTTATCTTCATTGTAATTATGGTAAAGGCCCGCAAGCAAAACAAGCGGGACGATGAAGAAGAGGAAAATTACGAATAACCCACCGGCTGTGGCAAGGCCCTGCCGTACAAACAAAGCACCATAGCAACATCTTCAAAAGCCGCATGCGTTTGCATGCGGCTTTTTTTGTTTATACGAAAACCACTTGCCGGTGGGCTGCACCCGGCTAAATAGCCGGTGAATGGGTATTCGCGCGCTGGCGCAGGGGTTTTGTGGCCTTGCCCAAAGCGGGCAAAAGGTTGAAAAAGTGGGAATGTGGTTGTAAATTTGAGAGGGCCGCCCCCTTTTGAAATGCCCTTTGCGCAGGACAATTTTGCACTTTGTATAAAGAAAATGGCTTGTTTGGGGCGGGCAAAGGTGCGCGGCGGCGCCGTACATTTATTGCCACCACGGAAGCGCCGACAGCAAATTTTTAAAAGCCGTACAAACAAAGGCCTGTGCCGGCTGGGGCGTACGGTGTAGCCCAGTGCCGGGCAGGTATGGTTTATAACCCTTTTGGCAGGGGCGGCGGTTTGGCAAAAGGCCGCGCAATAACAAATATGGCAGGCCCTTGAGAAGAGGGGCAAGGGCGGGCGGCAAAAGGGCGAATGCGGCCTTGGGGCAGGGCAAGGCACAGAATAAAGGAAAGCGGATACCGGGCCAATGGGGGCAATAAAGCGGCAGGCGGGGCGGCGGGCAAAATGGTATGTGGGCCTGCCACACAAAAGCCGCTGCGGTGTATTTGCGCAAAGCCATGGGGCCCGCGGGTAAGCCACAACAGCCGCGCCCTGTAAAAAATAAAGAGCGGCGCCGTGCCGGGGCCGGGTGGGCAAAGGTGCGCGGCGGCTTTGCGGGAAGGGTGGTGCGGCGGGCCGTGGGGC
>JBKEBR010000121.1:0-11963 GCA_047973285.1 Oscillospiraceae bacterium
GATGTATTCTTTTATAAAAGATATTAAATTTATGGAACAATTAAAGAAACAGGGATTTGATGAGACTTGTTGCTTAACGATGGTTGAGGACAAGCTGTTTTTTAGTGGGAATAGGCGAGATGGAATTTATCAATATTTTAGGGCAAACCAGCCCATAGCGGGCAATATCGCCAAGCCGACAGGAGCAGGAAATGAGGCCATTACAATTGAAGGGAACTATTCAGTTGTTTGGGAACAGCTTGGAAGTCAATTTTATTATATCATGAATATAATGTAAACCCTCTAAACTGGAAAGTCGAGGCGGATCTTTCGAAAAATATACCTGATATACCTAAAAAATTCATTTTGGCTTCAACATCTGTATTTCCAGAACACATCCCTTTATGTAGCCATCTTCGCCGAAATTTGGTATGATAAAACCAAACAAAGTACAGGCTGTTTAAACACGGGTAAGGGGGCGCACCCATGGCAAAGCACCGCATATTTACCACCAGCGTTTCAAGCGTATATCCTTTTTATATAGCAAAAGCTGAAAAAAAGGGGCGCACTAGGCAAGAGGTGGACGAGGTTGTGTGCTGGTTAACCGGCTACACGCAGGAAGAATTGGAGCAGCAGCTGCAAACAGAAGTGGATTTTGAAACCTTTTTTGCCAACGCCCCGCAGCCAAACCCGCTGAGAACCTTAATTACGGGGGTTGTTTGCGGCGTGCGGGTGGAAGAAATTGAAGAGCCCACCATGCGGGAAATACGCTATTTAGACAAGTTGGTGGATGAACTGGCAAAGGGCAGGCCAATGGACAAAGTTTTGCGCAGGTAAGCGGCCCCGTAAAGGGTGCTTTTATAGGGTACGGTACAAAACAGCAAAGGAAGCGGGCCAAAACGGCTTGCCTCCCTTGCTGTTTTTAAATTGCGGCCAAAGGCGGCGGCGCAATTTTATATTCGGCCGCCGTTAAACTGCTTTGGCAGGCTTTGATAATGCGAGTTGAAAGCTTTGGCTTTTTACAGCAGAGGAATGCCAAAAAACATTTCAAAAGCGCTGGTTGCCGCTGAAAACAAGAGACTAAAAGCAAGATCCTAAAAGCCAAGGGCCCGCCTTATAGTAAAAAATATGCCGGGGCGTGGGCATCGCTTCATCTTCCCGCCGGAAATATTGAATCAAGCGAAACAAAAGGTTTTTATACAAAAAAGCGAAAGATATAGAGGTTTCTTGAAAATCTGGTTCCCAGCGCGGGCTGCGCTGGCCCAAAAACTGGAGAAGGTACAAAAGGCCTTTGCCTCAAGAGGGAATTTGCCGGCGCTTTCCCCATAAGGGCGGTGCACACTCACATATTGCCGCCGTGCCCGTTTGGCCAGGCCGCCGGGGTGGCCTCCAGCCGTTCTATTAAAGGGGGCAGCTCGGCAATGCTGTGAATTTGAAAGTCGGGGGTTTCGCTGCCGTCCTTTGGCTGCCGGGGGTACCTGCTGGACCAGCAGTAAAAAATACTGGTGATGCCCAGGGCGTTGGCCCCCTTAACATCTCGCGCAAGGTTGTTGCCCACCATAACAACGCGGCCAAAATTTTCTTCGGTAATTCCAATGGCGCTTGCCGCGGAGAGAAACATGTGCCGGTCCGGCTTTTCTTTACCCACCTGTTCAGAATACACCATGCCCGAAAAATATTGTTTCATATTGTGCTGGGCATACACATTTTCAAAAGATTTGGCAAGCCCGTCTGCCACAAGCACAAGGGTATACCCCTGTTTGTGCAGGGCGGCCAGCGCTTCTTTTGCGCCGGGAATGCACTCCGCACTTTTTACCGTTACGCCGTCCGCCTCATATTGCTGGGTTCCTTCGTCTATAATGGTATCGCCGCTGTCTATAAAAACAATGGTTTTTTTGGGCCCTGTGTGTTCGTGTAAATTCGGCATCAAGCGTGTTTCCCCTTACTATAAAATATTTAACAGGATCATTACAAAAAACAGGTTTTTTCTTTACATAAATTGATGTTATACTAACAATTAAATACATGCAACCTCTATGGAAGGAGCTTTTATGGCGCAGCCAGCCTACATAAAAATTAAACGGGCACTGAAGGCCGAAATTATCAACCGCACGCTGGCCCCCGGGCAGCAGCTGCCGGCAGAGGCGGCGCTTGCCAAAAAATTCGGCATCAGCCGCCAAACCCTGCGGGAGGCCATTCGCCAGCTGCAAAACGAACACCTGCTGGTTACCAAAAACGGCATTGGCACCTTTGTAACGGAAGACGAGCATATTATGACCTCGAACCTGAACGAGCTGAGCAGCATTGGCACCATGATTAAAAATGCAGGGTACGCCCTTACACATGAAATTTTGTCCAACACCCACACCAAAGCCGCCCCGCGCTGGGCGGAAAAGCTGAAGCTTGCCCCCGAAGAGCGGGTGGTGGTAATTAAAAGGCTGCAATTTGCAGACGGCCTGCCGGTTTCGTTTGCCTACAATATTTTTCCCGAAAAGCTGGTGGGGGATGCTTTCGACAAGCCCTTCCACGCCATTTTAAACCATTTGGAAGAGCGGTGCATGGTGCGGGTGGTAAAGGCGGTGGCCGAAATTCGCGCGCTAAGCCCTGAAAACCCGCAAGACGCAGAAGCCGCCAAAGCCCTTGGCGAGTGCGTAATGCTGGTGGAACAGCTTCATTTTGACAAAAGCTTTGCCCCGGTGCTGCTGTCTTACGATTATTTGAAAACCGACAGGATAAACCTTGTGCTGCAGCGCAACCGGGAAGACTAGCCATGGAAAGAAAGGTGAAAATTACGGCCCACTCGGGCTGCGAGCACACCCCGGCAAACTCCCTGGCGCACATACAAGCCGCCCTTGCGGCAGGGGCCGATTATTTTGAGGTTGACGTAAGGCATGGGCCCGCGGGCGGGCTGGTGCTGTCTCACGACTTGCCTGCGGCGGGCGCTCTCACGCTGGAAGAGGCGTTTGTGGCGGGCCTTGCGGGCGCTGCGGGCATCAACTGCGACTTAAAGGAGTTTGGCCTTGTGCGGCAGGTGCTGGCCCTTGCCGAAGAGTGCGGCTTTGCACAGGAGCGGCTGGTTTTTACCGGCAGCTTTGAAATGGAAGGTGGCGACCATGCCGCCTTTGCCGCCTCAAAGGCGGCGCTTTTTTTGAATACCGAGCTGGTGGCGGGCTTTGAAGAAAACCTGCGGCAGGCGGGGCAAAACCCGGCGCCGCTGCGCGCACAGCTGAAGGCCATAAAAAATGCCGGGGCCGCCTGCGTCAACATTTGCTGCCCGCTGGTAAACGAGGCCCTTGTGGGCCTGTGCCAAAGCGGTGGCCTTGGCGTTTCTGCCTGGACGGCAGACAGCGGGCAGGAAATAAGCAGGCTTGCGGGCCTTGGGGTGTACAACATTACCACCAATTTTCCCGGTATGGCGGCAGGGCGGCTTGCTACTCTTTTTTAAAGCTGCGCCTAATATAAATGGCGGCAACCAACAGCATTAGTAAGGTCATAATAACTGTGGCGGCCGAGCTGTAGCCAATTTTAAGGCTTTTAATGCCGTGCTGGTATATGTATTGGGTAATGGTGGCCGTGCTGTTGGCAGGGCCGCCTTTGGTAAGAATATTCACCTTGTCGAACAGGCGGAAGCTGTCGATAACCCGCAGCAGCACCACCAGCGACAGCACCTTGCCAATGTTGGGCAGGGTGATGTAGAAAAAGCTTTTGATGCCCCCGGCCCCGTCAATTTGGGCGGCCTCGTACTGCTCGGCAGGTACCGACTGCATGGCGGCGTACAAAAGCATAAAGCAAAACGGCGTAAACTGCCATATATCCACCACCAAAACGGCATACAGGGCCATGGCGGGGTCCATTAGCCAGTTTGCCGCCGGCAGGCCGAACACCCCCAAAATTTGGTTGATAATGCCGTAATTGTTGCTAAGCATCATTTGCCAGGTAAGGGCGGCGGTAACCCCGGGCACCAGCATGGGCAACAGCAGCAATATGCGCAGGGTTTGGGCAAAGCGTTTCAGGCTGTTTACCACCGCCGCAAGGGCCAGCCCAAGGCCGGTTTCAAAAACAACCGCCAAAAGGCAAAAATAAAGGGTGTTCCACAGCGCCTGCCGAAAGTAGGGGTCGCTTATAATTTTTCTGTAATTTTCACCGGCCACCCATTGCGCCCCGCCTTTGGCAAGCAGGTAGTAATCGGTAAAGCTGTAGTATGCCACAAAAAGCAGCGGAAAAACAGACACAAGCACCAAAAAAACCGTGCTGGGCAGCGTGATGGACTAGGGGAAAGCGGTTTGCTTTATTTTTTTCATATCGGCTCCCATGTTGCCACATAAGCGAATATTTGAAATTGCCGCAGGGTTATTCCCTGCGGCAATTTTAGAACAGGAATAAAAGGGCCGGGTACAGGCGCATGGTACGGTTTGCGCTCGCTTTCAATTTACAATTTGAAAAAAATTATGCATTAAATACAAAATGTAAATTATCTATACTTTGCCGGAAGTACCGGGTTTGGGCAAAGCGGGGCAAAACCGGCGCAAAACCGGCGCAGGGTGTGTATGGCACAGCCTTATGCCATAATGGCGTCAATGGCGGTTTTGGCGTCGTCCAAAGCCTGCTGGGGCGTTTTCACGCCGGAAATGGCGTTGGAAAGCTCAAGCCCGTAAACATTTTCCACTTCGCTCCACTTGGGGGTGCGGGGGCGCACCACCGAGTTCTGGGTGCCCTCTAACAGCTGCTTAAAGAAGGGGTATTTGGCCAGCAGAGCCGCGTCAGACAGCACGCTGGTTCTGGTGGGCACGCCGCCAATTTCGGCGCCGGTTTTTTGCGCTTCGGCACTGGTAACGTATTGCAAAAATTCCAGGGCCAGCTCGGGTTCCCTGCTGTTGGCGGTAACGCCCATCATCCAGTTGCCAATCATGCTGGAAGCATAGCTTTCGGCGCCCGCGTCTTTTTTGGCGGGAATTACGGCGTATTCGGCCGAGGCGCTCTCACCCGAAATATACCAGGAGGGCCAGCCCAGCGACATGGCGGCGTTGCCGTCAGACACAGCTGCCACAATATCGTTCTTTTCGTAGTTGGCGCCGTTTTTCAAAAGCTCCATGTAAAATGCAAGGGCTTCCACCCCTGCGGCAGAGTTTACGGTTGCCTTGCCCTGGGTGTCAAAAATTTCGCCGCCGAAAGACCAGAACACCGGCAGGTAGTCGCTTACAATGGGGTTGCCCTGCTGGCCGCGAATGACATAGCCTGTTTTGCCCGCCGCAGTGGCGCTTTTGGCAATGTCCAGAACACCGGCCCAGTCGGTGGGTACCTCGGCGTTCAGGGCATCCAGTACGCTTTTGTTATAAAAGAAAAATTGTACGTTGCCGGAAAAGGGCAGGGCATATACATCGCCTGTGGCGTAGGGGTCGCGCCCAATGGCAAGGCATTGCTCAATAAAATCGGGGTCTGCCTCGTAACCAAGCTCGGTAAGGTTTTTAAAAATTTTGGCTTCGGCAAACTCGGGCATCCAGGGGTCGTCGGCCATGGCCAAATCGTAGGCGCCTTCGGCATTCACCGAATCAAGGGATATTTTTTGTTTCAGCTCGTCGGCCTCCAGGCCCAGCACCTCAATGGTAACGTTGTGCTCTTTTTCAAAATCAGCTTTTACGGCGTTAATCACATCCACGTGGGAGCCGCCCCGCGCAATAACGGTAAGGGTTTTGGGCTCTGCGCTTTGCGCGGCGCTGCTGGCGGGCACGGCGGCGGAACTGCTAACCGCGGCGCCGGTGCCACACCCGGCAACCGATACCGCCAGGGCGGCCGCCATAAGCAGGCAGCCCAATTTCTTCACACTGTTTTTCATAATACCTCCACTTTTTGCTTGTGTTTATACTGCGTTTATTCTTTGACAGAACCACTGGTAAGGCCTTGTATCAGCAGTTTCTGAGCAAAAACAACAAAGAGAACGGCGGGCACCATGGAAAGCAGCCCCCCCGCGGCAACAGAACCCCATTGGGTAAGCTCCTGCTCGCTGTTCATAACCGAAAGGCTTACCGGCGCCGTGAAGTAAGCGGGCGACTGCACAAAAATAACCGAAAAAAGATATTCGTTCCACGAGGTAAGAAAACTGAATATGGCGGCGGCGCCAATGCCCGGCAGCACCATGGGCAGAAAAATTTTATAAAAAATGGTCCATTCACCGGCGCCGTCCACCTTGGCGCTCTCGTCCATTTCCCGGGGTACATTTTTGTAAAAGCCAATCATCAGCCACATAACAAAGGGAAGGTTCAGCAAAATATGGGCGGTGGTTACCGGTACATGGCTGTTCAGCAGCTTCATGCTGTTCATTACAATGTACAGCGGTACAGCAAAGGCAATGGGGGGAAGAATTCTAACCAAAAAGCTTACCAAAAGGGTGGGCCCCTTTAACGCAAACCGAAACCGTGCTTTGGAAAGGCCGTAGGCAGAGGTAAGCCCCAGGGCCATAGAAATGCCCACGCTTGCCGCCGCCACCTTCAGGCTGTTCACAAGGGCATTGCCAAAGTTGTTTTTGGCAAACAGCTCTGTAAAATGGGCAAAGGTAATGCCCTGCGGCAAAAAAGACAGGGCCGAGCGCAGCTCCTCGCTGCTTCTGAAGGCAAGCGAGGCCATCCAGTAAATGGGGAAAAGGAAAAACAGCAGCGCCGCTGCCAAAAAAATATACCGTACCAGGGCAATGCCGTGCCGCATAAAGCTACCTCGCTGTTGTGTTTGGGAGAACCTGTCTGATAGGTTACGCTATAAGTATATGCGGTGGGGCAATGCGTAAACAATCAAAAAAGAGTAATGATTGTGTAAAATTGGGGTCAATTCAAAGGGGCGGGCACAACTTAAAAAGGGTTTTATAAATATTTTCCCGCGGCAAGAGTGGCTTGTGGTTTGCTGTAAGGGCGGGGTGTTGCTGCGTGTTGCATGGCGTTTTTTTGCAGGGGGCGGCTTCCGTTTGCGCGCCGCTTAAAGCCCGGCAGTATGCCAAAAACAGCAAAAGAAAAAGGCGGCCAAAGGCCCGCCTTTTTCTTTTGCTGTTTAAGCAGAGGGAGGGTGGTGAAAAATAAAAACAGCGGGCAAGGCGGGGCCTACCCCTTTACGCCGCCAAGGGCAACGCCGCCCACAATAAATTTGGAAAGCAGCAGGTATACAAGCACCACCGGCAAAATGGCAATGGCAACCATCATATATACCTGGCCCATATCAAACTTTAAAAAATCGGCGCTGCGCAGCTGGGCAATTAAAATGGGCAGCGTTTTTTTGCTGGTGCTGTCCAGCACAAGGGCAGGCATAAAATAGTTGTTCCAGGCGTTCACAAAGGTAAAAATAGCCTGCACCGCCAAAGCGGGTTTCATAATGGGCAGTACAATGCGGTTAAAAATGCCGAATTCGTTGGAACCGTCAATGCGGGCGGCCTCCACAATTTCCAGCGGCAGGTTGGCCTCCATATACTGCTTCATAAAAAAGAAAACCACCGGGGCCGCAATGCTGGGCAAAAACAGGGGCACCAGGCTGTCTTTTAAGCCCATGCCGGTAATAAGGCGCAAAAAACCCAATGCCGAAACCTGGGTGGGCATCATCATAATAAGCAGAATGGCCGCAAAAGCGGCATTTTTAAATTTAAAATTGTAGGCGTGTATGCCGTAGGCGGTAAGGGCCGAAAAATAAACGCTGAAAAGGGCGGTAAAAGCCGAAACCAGCAAGCTGTTTTTTATGCCTGAAAGCACCGGAATGTTGGCGTTTGCAAGAACATTTTTCAGGTTTGTAAAAAAGGACTTGCCGGGCAGCAGCGAAAAGCCCTTTTGAATTTCAAAGTGGGTGCGGGTTGTGTTTATAATTAAAATATAAAAGAAAAACAGGCACAAAAAGGTAAGCAGGGCCAGCACGGTATAGCTTATAATGCGCCGGGCCAGCAACCTGCCCCCCGAATGGTTGTGGCGTTGGGTTTTCATGCCTTTTTTCCTCCTTTGGTTTTGGACTTTTTGGGCGCCCCGGTGTCTTTTTTGGTAAGCACCCGGAACACCAGCACGCAAAGCACGGCGCAAAACAGAAACAATACCACCGAAACCGCCCCGGCCATGCCGTAGTTTTTGCTGAAAAGGTGGTTGTTCAAAAACATAATAATGGTGGTGGAGGTGCGGTCGGGGTTGCCCTTGCCGTTGGTTAATATTTGCGGCACATCAAACATTTGCAGGCCGCCTATCAGCGAGGTAATTATTACATAAACAAGAATGGGGCGTATCAGCGGCAGGGTAATGCGCCAAAACATTTGGCCGGGGGTGCAGCCGTCAATTTCGGCGGCCTCGTAAAGGCCGGGGTCTATGCCCAGTACGGCGGCCATCAGCAGTATGGTGGTGTTGCCAAACCACATTAAAAAGTTCATAAGGGCAATCAGGCCCCGAGTGCCCCAAACGGTGGCCAGCAGGCGAACCGGCTCTGCCGAAAGGCCCAAACTTACCAGAATGCTGCTGATGGGCCCGTTGTCGGAAAACAGGGCAAAAAACAGCATGGCAAAGGCAGAGGCCATAATAAGGTTGGGCATATATATAACGGTTTTAAAAAAACCTTTTGCTTTCAATTTTAAACGAAAATCGGTAAACCAGGCGGCCAAAAGCAGCGATATGGCAATTTGGGGCACAAAGCCAATCACCCACAAAAGCATGGTGTTGCCAAGGTATTTTGGCAAATCGGTTGCAAAAAGCTGTACATAGTTTTGCAGGCCCACAAAGGTGGGGCCTACTTCTTTTAAACCGCTGCGGTAATATTCAAAAAAACTGTAGTAAATGGTGGAAACAAGCGGCGCAAGCTGAAACACCGCAAATATTATAAAAAAGGGAGCAATAAATATATAGCCCCATTTGGCATAATTAACCGAACCTTTTTTTACCTTATCTGCCTTGTTGGGCATGGCTGTTCATCCCCCGTAATAAAAACTTTAAAACGGGGCGGGCTTTGGCCCGCCCCGTTTGCTGCCTGTTGTTTGCGGTTGTTACGAAGCCCACTCCACTGCGGTAAGCTCGGGATACTTTTCTTTAATGGAGGTTTCAAAGTTGGCTTTTGCGGTTGCTTCGTCTACGGTGCCGTCGAAGTAGTCTTTAAAAGCGGTTTGCAGGCTTTCGTTCAGGCCCTGGTCGTAGGGGCCGGCGTTGCTCATGTCAATTTTTTTGGCGGCTTCGGCAAACAGGGCAATGTGGTTCTGCCCGCCCAGGAAAGCGGAGGAGAAGTCGCTGCCGGCAAGCTCTTCCATCGCCTGCTGGTTGTTGGTGTAGTCCTGGGTGTCCTCGGTGATGGATTTCATAACCGAGGCATCGCAGGTAAGCTTTAACATAACGTCTTGAATGGTGGCAGCATTGTCGGTTCCGGCGGCGGCGCAAATCCAGGTGCCGCCCCAGTAGTAAGCCTGCGGGCCTTCGCACACGGCGTAGTCGCCAAAAATGCCGTTGCCCACCTCCAGCTTGCCGCCCTCGGCTTCGGGGGTTTCAAGGGAGTTGCCAAGCAGGGTGAAGTTGATGCCCCAGGTGGAATAAAAGAAGCCGAATACCTTGCCCTCGGGGCCCTGGTCGGCAGCCCAGGTGTCGTTCCACAGGCTGGACTTGTTGTTGTAGCCCTTGTCGGTGTATTCTTTGGTTTGCTCAATCCATTTCATCAGGTTGGCGTCTACCTTTACGGTGGTGCCGTCTACCCACGGGGCCGACATGTTATTGGAGAAGGTGCGGTAAGCGTCGTCGTAGCCGGAAAGCATCTTGTAGCCCTTGGCGCCGGCTTCGGCGGCAACGGTGTTAAACTTGTCCCAATCAGAAAGCGCTGCCTGCACTTCGGCGGGGTCGTCGGTGCCAAGAACCTCTTTGGCAATGCTGCGGCGGTAGGCAAACAGGCCGGGGGTTGCCTGCCAGGTGGTGCCCTTTTGCTTGCCGTCTACCGTAACAATGTCTTTGGTGTACTGGTACTGCTGGGCAAGGTCGGCGTCGGTAAGGCCAATGTCAGACTTAACGTCCAAGGTGTAGTCAGAGTCCACATATTTCAGGGCGTAGTCGGCCTCCACTAGAAAAATGTCTATCTTGTCGTCGGCCGCTGCGCTTTCCTGAGCCAGAAGGGCCTCGTCCAGCTTGTTTTGGTAGTTGTTGTTTTCGTTGGCGTTTATGGTCCATTTTACAACCGTGCCGTCATTCAGCGTGGTGGTGGCCTTGTCGGCCGCCACTTCCTTCACCTCGGGGTAAAAGGTGTTGAAGCGGCTTTGAAACTCATCATTCCAGCACCAAATGTTCAACACCTTGCCTTCTTCGGCGGCGGGTGCGGCAGAAGCGCCGGAAGCAGCCGCTGGCGCGGAAGATGCGGTGCCGCCACAGGCGGCCAGCATAAACACGGCAAGAGCAAGGGCCATTATTGCGGAAAACTTTCTCTTCATAATATAATCCTCCTTATTATATTTGATTATATTTGAAAACCGAGAGCCGGTTTTGCAAACAAAAGCCATACGGCTAAAGCTGCTTTACCGACCCTCCTTCCAGAAGCTGGCCCGCTATTACAATGCGTTCAGGTAAAGTAGTTTTTGGCCGTTCTATCAAATGAACCAGGCGGCTTGCCGCCTTTTTGCCAAGGGCGGAGGTGTTCTGCTTATAGGTGGTAAGGCGGGGCGCCAGCAGCTTGGAAATATATACGCCGTCGTACCCCATCACCGATATATCGGCGGGAATAGAGAGCCCGGCTTCCGCAATGGCGTTGTAGCCGCCTATGGAGGAAAAGTCGTCCTGAAACAAAATGCAGGTGGGGGGGTGGGGCAGTGCCAAAAGCTGTTTGGTAATTTTGCCGCAGTTGGCGGCATCGTGGTAAATGCCCTCGCGCACATACTCGTCGGGCACCTCAATGCCCAGTTCGTAGCAGGTTTTGAAAAAGCTTGCCAGCCGGTTTTCGGTAACCGAGGTTTTTTCGCCGTGAATAAAGGCAATGCGCCGGTGCCCCTTGCCGTACGCGTGGGCAACCAGCTGCTGCATGCCGGCTACGTTGTCCGACACAATGGCGGTGCGGTTGTTAAAGGTATGGTCTATGGTAACCACCGGTATGCCGGAGGAAACCAGCTCGGTAACCTCGGGGTCGGTAAAATCAACACAGGCAATTACAACGCCGTCTACCCCGCGGTAGCGGCAGTGCTCCAGGTACGAATCCCGCCGGCCGCCAATGTTGTGGTTGATAAAGGTAATATCGTACCCGCGGGCTTCGGCCTCTACCTTAAAGCTGTCCAGCACATGAGAAAAATATTCATGGGTAAGGCCGCTCATGCTGTCGTCTATAAACAAAACGCCCAGGTTGTAGCTGCGGTTGGTTTTCAAAGCCCTGGCTGCCGAATTGGGAAGATACCCCAATTTTTCGGCGGCGGCACGAATACGTTCTCGGGTTGCCTCGCTGATGTCGGACTGGTTGTTCAGGGCCTTGCTTACCGTGGCCACCGAAACCCCGCATTGCGCGGCAATATCTTTAATAGAGACCATCTGAATCCCTCCTTGTTCGCTGTTTTATTATTATACAGAGAAAAGGAAAAGGAAGCAAAATATCAACTTAATCGTTTTCGCAAACCAAATATAACGCAAACTGCACCATATTGCAATAGTTAAAACCATTTTTTTGGATAAAAACTCCAATATTGGGAGAGGCTACAAAGTTGAAAAAGCATTTTTGTATAGTTTGACAGGGATAAATAAGAATAATTGGCATATAAAAAATAAACGATTAAGTGAATGATCCAATGAAGGAAATTTTTTCGAAACACAAGCTGAAGGGAAACAAGATGGTTTTATAAAATATCATTAATATGTGGTATATAAACCCAAAAAGAATAACGGGGCGCACTATTGCATTTTACTGACAGATGCCTTATAGTGGTATATATTGCAATAGGGAAGCTCATTATTATAACTTAAACGTTTTCGAATTGCGGGAAAATCAATTGATTTTTAAAGGGGACCACCGGTATGAAGTACGGCTATTTCAAC
>JBKEBR010000122.1:0-3867 GCA_047973285.1 Oscillospiraceae bacterium
CGGTTTTGGCCGCGGCCGGTTTTGCCGTTTTTTTGCCGCCGCTTTTTTTGGCCGGCGGGGCCGGTACGGGCTGAGGCGTGTCCTTGATTCGCTCTTCACTCATGGCTTACACCGCCTCCTTTTTCTGTTTTGCGGGCCTGCGTGTTTTCTTTTTCGCGCCCAGGGGCTCTTGCCTGAAATGGTTGTTAATGTGCGGCACCAGCAGGTTCATAATAAGCAGCGCGTAGGAAACGCCCTCGGCCATTTTGCCCCACTGGCGCAGAAAAACCGTAAGCACGGCAAACCCTGCGGCGAATACAAGTTTTCCCTTTAACGCGTAGGGGCTTGTGGAATAATCGGTTGCCATAAAGAAAGCCGCAAAAACAATGCCGCCGCTAAGCACATACAGCACCCCGCTGTATGCAATGCCGCCAAAGGCGGCCAGCGCCGCACCGGCGCCATTTTGCGCCATGGCAATAAAAAAGTCCAGCAGAACCTTCAGCAGGTATACCGAACCAATGTACACCACCGGAATGGAGGCGCTCATCACCTTGAACAAAATAAGGCCAATGCCCCCCAAAATAAGGGCAATCATGCAGGTTTCGCCCAGCACCCCGCCGTGGGTGCCCAGCAACAGGTCTATCAGCGGCACCGTTTGCGGGCTGTTTACCGCCAGCGGCGTTGCCGTGGCAAGGGCGTCTACCCCGCCAAGGGTTTGGGGGTAGGTGTAGTCAATCATGGCGGCGGTAAAGCCCAGGTGAAGCACAATGCGCCCCACCAGCGCGGGGTTGGCAAAGTTGTAGCCAATGCCGCCGAACAGTTCTTTTACAAGCACAATGGAAACAAAAGAGCCGATGGTCGCCATCCACAGCGGGAAGCTGGGCGGCAGGTTAAAGGCCAGTATCAAGCCGGTAACCACCGCCGAAAAGTCGCCAATGGTAACCGGCTTTTTAAGGGCAAGGCAGTAGAGGTATTCAAACCCCACGCAGGTGGAAACCGTAACCCCCGCCAGCAGCAATACCCGCCAGCCAAAAATAAAAGCCGAGGCCAGCAGGGTGGGGCAAAGGGCAATGCACACCGCCACCATAAGGTGGCGGGTGGTAACGCCGGAGGTTATGTGGGGGGCGCTTGCCACCGTAAGGTTTCTTGTGCTCATTTTTTAACCGCCCCTCTCTGGTAATACTGTTTTGCCTGGGTACAGGTTTGCGAAACCAGGCGCTTTGCCGGGCACACATAGCTGCAAACCCCGCAGCTGATGCAGATGTTGGAGGAAAGCCTTTCCAGCATATCCATGTCCTCCAGCTCGTAGGCCTCGCATATTTCTATGGGGGAAAGGCCCATTGGGCAGGCATACACGCACCGCCCGCAGCGCATACAGGGCTCGGGCAGGGGCAGCGCCGCTTCGCGCCGGGCAAAGGCAAGAATGGCGTTGTTCACCTTTACAACAGGGTAAGCGTCGGTGGCCAGGGCAACCCCCATTAAAGGGCCGCCGGTAATAAGCTTTGCCGGCGGGGTTTTGTAGCCGCCGCAAAAATCAATTACATCCGCCACCGGCGTGCCCACAATGGCCTCCACGTTTTTGGGCTCCACCACCGCGCCGCCGTCTACGGTAATGCGGCGGGTAACCAGCGGCATGCCGCTGGCAAGGTATTTGCCAATGGCCGAAACGGTGGCCACATTCATCATAATAACGCCAACATCGGCGGGTATTTTGTCCTCCGGCACCAGCCGGCCGGTTACCGTTTCAATCAGCACCTTTTCGGCCCCTTGGGGGTAATTGGTGTCCAGCGGGGCAACCACAAGCCCCGGGTCGCCCTTGGTAAGGCTGAACATCAGCTCGGTGGCGTCGGGCTTGTTGCGCTCTATGGCAATAATAACCCGCTCAATGTCCAAATATTTGCGGGCGGTGGTAATGCCCGAAAGAATGAAGTTGCCGCACTCCAGCATTTCGCGGTCGTCGGAGGTGATATAGGGCTCGCACTCGGCCGCGTTTATAATTAAGGTATCTACCTTGGTGCCTTTCGGTGGGTTCAGCTTAACCGCAGTGGGGAAGCCCGCCCCCCCAAGGCCCACAATGCCGCTGGCCCGCACCGCCTCTAAAAAGCTTTCCCTGTCGCGCACAATGGGGGGCAAAACCGACGCCGCTATGGTTTGCCTGCCGTCGGCCACAATTTCCACCGCTTCCACCAGCTGGTTTTCCGCCGTGGTTATTTTGGAAATTTTGGAAACCTTGCCCGAAACCCCGGAATGAATGTCGGCGCCAAGGCCCTGGGCCTTGCCCACAAGGGTGCCAACCTCCACCAAGTCTCCTTTTGCCACCACCGGCACGCAGGGCGCGCCAATGTGCTGCTTCATAAGCAGCACAATTTTTTTGGGAATGGGCATGGGCACGGTGGCAAGGCTGGCCGTTATTTTGCGGGACGGAATCTCCACACCTCTGGCCTCGCGCTTTAGTTTTTTGAGCATTGCTTTTCTCCTCTCGCATTCGGCTTGCTGGAAGCCTTGCCCACAGGGTATGGGTGCTCCGGTTTGTTAAAATAAAAACATTCTGTGCCACACCGCCCTTCAGCGGCGGCGCCGGCGGGTTAGCCGCCCGGCACACAATTGCATGTATGTTATATAAAAAACCTTTCACAGGCTGAAAAAACCTTAAACAAAACATTATATATCCCCTGATATATTTTAAGCATTCACCATACCAGTGTCAACTTATTGTTTTTCGCCGCCCGCTTTTACTTTGCAAAAAGGTGTGCTATACTTATACCATATAGTATAGTATTGAACGGTGCATCTGCCATTATGGTGCGCCCGGCATGGAGGCGCAGTGTGAACCCGGTAAGCAAAAGCGATATTCCCCTGGTGATGGATACGCTGCCCGCCTTAAAAACCTGTCGCTATTTTGGCGAAATGCCGGGGGGCAATATTTATTCGTTTGCCCGTTTTTACGTTTTCAAAAAACAGCTTTCCGTAAGCCTTTGCGTGTTTGAACGCACGCCGCCCCCCGAAAGCAGAATTTCCTTTGCCATTGGCGGCGGCGCGGCACAATACCTTTTGGTTACGCTTTCCCCCAAAAATACGCAGCCCGCAGCCGCCCGGCTGTGCCCCGAAGCAGGCTTTGGCCCCTTTCCCCCACCGGCGGGCAGCACCCGTGCCGCCCCCCCCGAGGCGCAGTATTTTGCGGGCGAGGACGAGCAGGGCTGGTACTGGGGCGCCAACCTTTTGCTGGAAGAAACCCTGTTGCGGCAGGCGGGCTGCCCGCTTATGCTGGGCTCACAGTTTTATGCCGCCGTTTTCAAACATTTCGAGGGCAGCCCGGCGTTCGGCAGCTCGGCGCCCGCCGTTTCAAACCAAAGCCCTTTGCTTTTGCGCCGCACAACATTTGAGGTGGTTGGGTATTAGCTGCACGCCCGGCCCGCACCGTTTTTTTTGCATACACATCAAACAACAAAGGAGTGTTCTGTATGATTGGTACCATTTTAAAAACCCTGTTGAAAATTGGGCTTGCGCTTGGCGCCATTGTTGCCGTACTGGCCGCTGTTTTTTACCTTACCGAGCAGAAGAACGACTATATTGAGGTTTACAACGACGATGACGGCGAAGACCTTTTCTAGGCCCCTTTTTTCCGCCTGCCCCTACACCCGCCCTGCCGCCATGGCAGGGCATTTTTTTGCGGGTTTTGGGGCGGCCGCCCGCAAACAAAGCGCGCCCCCGCCCGGCAGCTTGTTCCGCTGCCGGCTTTAAAGGAGCGCTTTGCAAAAGGCTTTTTTGATAAACCAAACTATTCTTCGGCGGCAACCGGCAGGCTGTCGGGCGCGCCCCGCCCAATGTAGGGGTTGCGGGGGTGGTAGGCCGTGTGGGTTCCCAGGTATTCCGTCCAGGCGGTGTAGC
>JBKEBR010000123.1:0-11283 GCA_047973285.1 Oscillospiraceae bacterium
CTGCCGAATACCAAAGCCCCCGGGAATACGGCCTTGCCCTGCACCACAAGCACCTGCCCGAAATGCAGCAGGTGGCGGGCCTTGCCCTTGCCCCCCTGTTTTGCCCCATTGTGGCAAATTATTACAGCGGTATGCTGGTAAGCCTGCCCCTTTCGGCGGCGGCGCTTGCCCCCGGCTGCAACACCCCCGAAGCGGTGGCCCGGCTGTACCAAAGCTATTATGCAAACGAAGCGCTGGTTACGGTGCACCCCGCCGGCCACGCCCCCGAAGACGGCACCCTGGCCGCAAACACCCTGGCCGGGAAGGACACGCTGGAAATTTTTGTGCTGGGCAATGAGCAGCAGCTTCTTTTGGCCGCCCGGTTCGACAACCTTGGCAAGGGGGCCTGCGGCGCCGCCTTGCAATGCTTAAACCTTATGCTTGGCCGCCCCGAAACGGCGGGGCTGGCCCTGTAACCTTACCTTATTTCCCCTGAAAGGCGGATTATGATATGTTGAAAGAAATTGAGGGCGGCATTTGCGCCGCCGCCGGGTTCAGCGCCAGCGGGGTACACTGCGGCATACGGCACAACCGGCAGAAAGCCGACCTTGCCCTGGTGCTGTGCGAAACCCAGTGCAGCGCCGCCGCCGTATACACCCAAAACAAGGTGAAGGGAGCCCCCCTTGCGGTAACCAAACAAAACCTGCAAAACGGGTACGCCCGCGGCATTTTATGCAACAGCGGCAACGCCAACACCTGCAACCCCAACGGCATAGACATTGCCGAAAGCTGCTGCGGCCTTGCCGCCAAGGCCACCGGCCTGAAGCCGGACGATTTTGTGGTGGCCTCCACCGGGGTAATTGGCCAGCCCATGGAGCTTGCCCCCTTTTCCAAGGGCATTCCAAGCGCGGTGGCCCAGCTCTCCCCTTCGGGCAGCGCCGCGGCGGCCGCCGCCATTATGACCACCGACACCAAGGCCAAAGAAATTGCGGTGGAGTTTACCCTGGGCGGCAAAACCTGCCATTTGGGCGCCATTGGCAAGGGCAGCGGCATGATTCACCCCAACATGGCCACCATGCTTATTTTTGCCACCACCGACGCCAACATAAGCCCCGCCCTTTTGCAGGACGCCTTGCGGGATGTTACCCAAACCACCTTCAACCAAATTAGCATAGACAACGACACCTCTACCAACGATATGGCGGTGGTGCTGGCAAGCGGTCTTTCGGGCAACCATTTAATAGAGGTGCACGGCAGCGATTATTTGCAGTTTTGCGAAGCGCTGCACCACGTTTGCCTGCAAATGAGCAAAGCCATTGCGGCCGACGGCGAGGGCGCCAGCAAGCTTTTGGAGTGTGTGGTGCAAACCGCGCCCAACGCCGTATTGGCCCGGGCCATTGCCAAATCGGTTATTTCCAGCGAGCTGTTCAAGGCCGCCATGTTTGGGGCCGACGCAAACTGGGGGCGGGTTTTGTGCGCCATTGGCTACACCCCGGGCAATTTTTCCATTGATGAGGTTTCGGTGGTTTTAAAAAGCAAGGCCGGTGCGGTTACGGTTTGCAAAAACGCCGCCTATTACCCCTACAGCGAGGAAAAAGCCGCCAAGGTGCTGGCCGAAGACGAAATTCAAATACTGATAGACCTGCACAGCGGCAGCGCCGAAGGAGTTGCCTGGGGCTGCGATTTAACTTACGACTACGTAAAAATTAACGGCGATTACAGAACCTGATTTTCAGGCCGACAAACTACGCGCCCGCCCCCGCGGGCCGCACCGGAGGAACGCATGGAGCAACCAAGAATTGGCGTAATGGCAGAGGTAATGGGCGAGGCCATGCCCAATATTCAAAAATACAAAGGCAAAACCATTGTGGTGAAATACGGCGGCAGCGCCATGGCGGACGACGCCCTGAAAAGCGCCGTAATGAGCGACCTTACCCTGCTTTCATTGGTGGGGGTGCGGGTGGTGCTGGTGCATGGCGGCGGGCCCGATATAAGCCGCCACCTGCAGCGCATTGGCAAAGAGAGCAAATTTGTGAACGGCCTGCGGGTTACCGACGCCGAAACCATGGAGGTGGTGCAGCAAATGCTGGCGGGCAAGGTGAACAAAGACCTTGTGGCCCTTTTGCGGGGGCACGGCCTTGGCCTTTGCGGCATAGACGGCGGCATGCTCACCTGCAAAAAGCTGCAAACCGAGGTAGACCTTGGCTTTGTGGGGGAAATTCAAACGGTAGACACCACCCTGCTGCAATTTGCGCTGGACTCCGGCTTTATTCCGGTAATTGCCACCATTGGGGCCGACGAAAACGGCATTGCCTACAACATTAACGCCGACACCGCCGCCTGCAAAATTGCCGTTGCCCTGGGGGCCACCAAGCTGGTGAGCATGACCGATGTTGCCGGGCTTTTGCAGGACAAAAACGACGAAGAAAGCCTGATTGTGGAGGCCGAAATAGGGGACGTGCAGCACCTGATAGACAGCGGCGTGGTGGCGGGCGGCATGATTCCCAAAATTTTGGGCTGTGTAGAGTGCATTGAGCAGGGCGTTTCCCAGGCGGCCATTATTGACGGCCGGGTGCCCCACTCTATTTTATTGGAAATTTTTTCCGACCATGGCAGCGGCACCCTTTTTTACAGCGATTCCGGCAAAAAGCAGGCATAACTGCCCGGCACGGGCAAACGCGCGGCAGCCCGCCGCCCCTGTACACCGGCAAAAAACCGCCCGGCAGCCTGTATAAAACACAGGCAAACACCGCGGCACCCTTGCCTGCCGCCGCCCACCCTTTTGCAGCAGCCCTGCACGCAAAAACGGGCTGGCGCATACCACCACCGGCACCGCAAAATAAGCATTTCATTGATTGTGCGGCCCGCCGCCCCCGCCCAAAACCCGGCCCGCGGCAAGCCGCCGCAAACTATAAAGGAGGCCCTCCATGAACAGCGCCGAAACAAAACAACTGGATGCGGACTATATTCTGCCAACCTATGGCCGGTTCAACCTTTGCCTTACCAGCGGCAAGGGCTGCCGCGCCTATTCCCCCGAGGGCGCCGCTTACCTTGACTTTACCAGCGGTATTGGGGTAAACAGCCTTGGCTGGTGCGACGAAGAATGGAGCGCCGCCGTGGCAAAGCAGGCCGCCACCCTGCAGCACACCAGCAACCTGTACTACACACAGCCCGGCGCGCAGCTTGCCAAGGCCCTTTGCACAGCCACCGGTATGGCAAAGGTGTTTTTTGGCAACAGCGGGGCCGAGGCCAACGAGGGGGCCATTAAGGCCGCCCGCAAATACAGCCTGCAAAAATACGGCGAGGGGCGCGCCACCATTGTAAGCCTGTACAATTCTTTCCACGGGCGCACCATGGCCACCCTTACCGCCACCGGGCAGCAGGGCTTCCACCAGCATTTCGCCCCCTTTTTGCCCGGCTTTGCCTACACCCCCGCCAACGACATTCCCGCGCTGCAACAGGCACTGGCAGCGGGCGTATGCGCCGTTATGTTCGAGCCCATTCAGGGCGAGGGCGGCATTGTGCCGCTGGAGCCGGGCTTTTTGCAGGCGCTGCAAACCCTGTGCCATGAAAAGGACATTCTGCTAATTGCCGACGAGGTACAGTGCGGCGTAGGCCGCACCGGCCACTTTCTGGCAAGCGAGGGCGCCGGCATTCGGCCCGACATTGTAACCCTTGCCAAGGGCCTTGGCGGGGGGCTGCCCATAGGGGCCGTGCTGCTGGCCGAAGGCTGCCAGGGCGCCCTTGGCAAAGGCGACCACGGCAGCACATTTGGGGCCAACCCCGTGTGCTGCGCCGGGGCGCTGGTGGTAATGAACCGTTTGAACAAAAGCTTTTTGGCCGCCGTGCAGGCCAAGGGCGAATTGCTGAAAAACGGCCTGCTGGCCCTGCCGGGCGTGCAGGGGGTAAGCGGCAAGGGCCTTATGCTGGGCATTTCTTTTGCACCGGGCATTGCCGCCGCCGATGTGTTGCAGGCCGCCATGCAAAAGGGGTTGCTGTGCCTGCTTGCCAAAGACAAGCTGCGCCTGCTGCCGCCGCTTGTGGTTACCCCCGAAGAAATAACCGAAGGCCTTTCCATTTTAAAAACCGTATTGGAGGAACTTGTATGAAACACCTGTTAAAATTAAGCGACTGGAGCACCGAGGAAATTACCGGGGTGCTGGACCTTGCCGACAAACTGAAGGCCGAACACAAGGCCGGGGTAAAGCACACCCAGCTTTTGGGCAAATCGGTTGCCCTTGTTTTTACCAAGGCCTCTACCCGCACCCGCTGCAGCTTTGACGTTGGGGTATACCAGCTGGGCGGCCACCCCGTAACCCTGAGCAGCGCCGAAAGCCAAATTGGCCGCGGCGAGCCCATACAAGACACCGCCCGCGTGCTGGCCCGCTATTTCGATGCGGTGATGATTCGCACCTATAAGCAAAGCGACGTGGAGCAGCTTGCCGAATACGGCGGCATTCCGGTGATCAACGGCCTTACCGACTACGCCCACCCCTGCCAGGTACTGGCAGACCTGCAAACCATACGGGAATTCAAGGGCCGTTTGGCGGGCCTTAAAATGGCCTACGTGGGCGACGGCAACAACATGGCAAACTCGCTGATTGTGGGCGCCCTGCGCACCGGCATGCAAATTGCCGCCTGCTGCCCCGAAGGCTACCGCCCCCACCAGCAAGTGCTGGCTTTTGCCGCCGGTTTCAGCGGCTTTTCCCTTACCGCAAACCCCAAAGAGGCCGCCGCCGGGGCCGATGTAATTGTAACCGACGTATGGGCCAGCATGGGCCAGGAGCAGGAGGCCGAAAAGCGCAAAATTGCCTTTGCGGGCTACCAGGTAAACGCCGAACTGCTGGCCCTTGCCAGCCCCGGCTGCATGGTGCAGCACTGCCTGCCCGCCCACCGGGAGGAAGAGATAAGCGCCGAAGTGTTTGAAGCCCACGCAAACGAAATTTTTGAAGAGGCCGAAAACCGCCTGCACGCCCAAAAAGCCGTAATGGTAACCCTGCTGGGCCAATAAGCGGGGCCCTTCCCCACTCAACTGCCTGCCGCCCTTTGGGGCGGCTTTTTTGCAGGTTTTACTTGACAAGCACGGCGGCGGCGCTTAAAATGAGAATGATTTTCATATTCAGCTTTGCCGCTATTCCCCGGCAAAGACAAAAGCCGGAGGACCCTTTATGAAAAAGATACTTGCCGCCGTTTTGGCCCTTTGCCTTTTCGCGGGGGCTTTGGCCGCCTGTGCCGCAACAGCCGCCTCCCCCGCCGCCGGTTCCGTCTCGCAGGCCCCGGCCGCCCAAAGCGCCGCCGAAGCGCAGAGCCTTTCGGTGGTGTCTACCATTTTCCCGTATTACGATTTTGCCCGCGCCATCGCAGGCTCGGAGGAGAACCTGCACATGCTGCTGAAACCGGGCAGCGAATCCCACTCTTACGAGCCATCGGCCGCCGACATTCTCACCATTCAGGCCGCCGACATTTTTGTTTATACCGGCGGCCATACCGACGACTGGGTGGATAAAATACTGGAGGCGGTGGACAACCCCGACCTGGTTGTGGTGCGCATGATGGATTATGTCTCCACCATGGAGGAAGAGCTGGTGGAGGGCATGCAGGACGAAGAGCACACCCATGAAGAGGGCGAAGAAGAGGAAGAGGAGCACGGGCTGGAGGAGCGCGAAACCGACGAGCACATCTGGACGTCGCCCATAAACGCCATTGCCCTTGTGAACGCCCTGTGCGATGCCTTTGCCGCTAAAAATGCGGGCGGCGCCGAAGCCTACCGCCAAAACGCCGAGGCCTATACGCAGCAGCTTGCCGCACTGGACGGCGAGTTCCGCACGGTGGTGCAAAACGCCTCTTCCAAGCTGCTGGTTTTCGGCGACAGGTTCCCCTTCCGCTATTTTACCGAGGAATACGGCCTTTCTTATTATGCCGCTTTCGCGGGCTGCAGCACCGATTCCAACGCAAGCGCCGGCACCATTGCCTTTTTGGTGGATGTTGTGCGCAGCAAAAGCGTTCCCTATATTTTTAAAATTGAGCTGAGCAGCGGCAGCATAGCCAAAACCATCAGCGAAGAAGCGGGCTGTGAGGTGCTTTTGCTGGAAAGCTGCCACAACGTTACCCCCGCCCAGTTTGCCGCCGGTGAAACCTACCTTTCCCTTATGCGGCAAAACGCAGAAACCTTAAAAACCGCCCTTGCCTAATTTTTCGCCGGGGCCTGCCGCAAAAAAAAAACGAAGGGCCTTCTTTTGGCCGCCTTCGTTTTTTTGCGTTTTCAACCTCTTTTTTTCCGCAGAAAGGGCCGCGGCGGCTGCCCCGCCTTGACAGCGCCGCCGCCGCGGCATAAAATAATAATAATTTTCATTTTGTTCAAAGGAGGCAGCATGGGCAACCCACGGATGTATAAAACAAAACAGCGAGACCTTATTATGCAAACCCTGCGCGCAATACCCCAGCGCCACATTACCGCCGAAGACCTTGCGGCCCTGCTGCACGAAAACGGCGAAGAGGTTGGCCTTGCCACGGTGTACCGCAACCTGGACAAGCTGGTAAACGAAGGGCTTGTGTTAAAGTACGCCCTGCCCAGCGGCATGCGCGCCTGCTACCAATATTTAGACGACTGCGCCGAGCACCCCTTTCATTTTCATTTGCTGTGCACCGGGTGCGGCAACATCTCTCATTTGGAATGCACCGAGGCCGACAGCCTGATTGCCCATTTGGTGGCCTCGCACCATTTTCAAATTAACCGGCAAAAAACGGTGTTTTACGGCCTTTGCCGGCAGTGTGCCGAAAAACAGCAGGCCGGCGGCCAAGCCGGGCCCTCCAACTAAACCGGGCCGGGCAGGCGGCGCGCCGGCCTTTGCGCCGGCAGATAACCGCAGCCCGCCCGGCAAAATATGGCGCCGCCCACCGCGCCTTTGCCGCCCCGGCGCACCCGCCCTTTTACGCCGCGTTTGCCCGCCAAACCCGGCATAAAAGGCCACACAGCATTCAACAGCTTTTCCCCCTGCCCACAGAAAGGAGCTGCCATGCCGCTTATTGCCTGCCATGGCCTTACCATGGCCTATGAAAAACTGGTGGCCGTACAAAACGTAAGCTTTACCGTAAATACCGGCGATTACCTTTGCATTGTCGGCGAAAACGGCGCGGGCAAAAGCACCCTGATCAAGGGGCTTTTGGGCCTGCTTGCCCCGGCTGCCGGGCACATTGAGTTTGACGGCCTTACCCCCGCGGAAATAGGCTACCTGCCCCAGCAAACCGTTGTGCAAAAAGATTTCCCCGCCAGCGTGCAGGAGGTTGTGCTCTCCGGCTGTTTGAACAGCACCGGCAAACTGCCCTTTTACGGCCGCCGCCACAGGCAGCTGGCCGCCGCCCAAATGCGGCGCCTTGGCCTTTTGCCCCTTAAAAACCGGTGCTACCGCGAGCTTTCGGGCGGGCAGCAGCAGCGGGTGCTTTTGGCGCGCGCTTTGTGCGCCACCAGCCGGCTGCTTTTGCTGGACGAGCCGGTGGCCGGGCTGGACCCCATTGTTACCGCCGAGCTTTACGCCCTTATTGAAAAGCTGAACCGGGAAGACGGCATTACGGTTGTCATGATTTCCCACGACATTCACAGCGCCGTGCAGTATGGCGGCAAAATACTGCACCTGCAAAACGGCGGCGCTTTTTTTGGCACCACCGCCGAATACCTTACCACCGAACACGCCCGCCGCATGATGGGAGGCAACTCTTGATGGCAACCTTTTTCGGGGAATTGTTCTCTTACTCCTTTCTGGTGCGCGCCTTTGTGGTGGGTACGCTGGTTTCGCTGTGCGCCGCGCTGCTGGGGGTTATTCTGGTATTAAAACGTTATTCCATGATAGGCGAGGGCCTTTCCAACGTGGGCTTCGGCAGCCTTGCCATTGCCCTTTCGCTGGAAATGATTCTGCCCGCCACCCTGCAGCTGCCCTCGCCCCTTTTGGTTTCGCTGCCGGTGGTTATGCTGGCCGCGGTGCTGCTGCTGCGCCTGAGCGAAAACAGCCAAATTAAAGGGGATTCCGCCATTGCCCTGGTTTCCAGCAGCTCGGTGGCCATTGGCATTGTGGTCATCTCCCTCACCACCGGCATTACGCTGGATGTATGCAACTACCTGTTCGGCAGCATTCTTTCCACCACCAAATACGATATGTACATCAGCATTGGGGTGGCCGCCGTGGTGCTG
This sequence comes from Oscillospiraceae bacterium, assembly GCA_047973285.1. Taxonomy (GTDB): domain Bacteria; phylum Bacillota; class Clostridia; order Oscillospirales; family Ruminococcaceae; genus JAAYCI01. The sequence continues at coordinate 8,165 of JBKEBR010000123.1, forward strand.
GTGCTGTTTGTTGTTTTTTACAATAAAATTTTTGCCGTTACCTTCGACGAAAGCTTTGCCAGGGCCACCGGCACCAACGCGGGCGGCTACAACACCCTCATAGCCCTGCTTACCGCGCTGGTTATTGTGGTGGGCATGCGCATTATGGGGGCCATGCTCATCTCCTGCCTGGTCATTTTCCCGGCGCTCACCTCCATGCGGGTGTTCCGCAGCTTTAAAAGCGTGGTGGTTTCCTCCGCCCTTGTTTCGCTGTTCTGCTTTGTTGTTGGCATGCTGGTTTCTTACATCATTCCCGTAATGCCCTCGGGCGCAACCATTGTGGTGGTAAACCTTGCGGTGTTTATTGTGTTTTCCATTCTGGGCAAAATTGTACGAAAGGCAGGTGCCTAGCATGAAAAAGAAACTGCTTGCCTGCCTGGCCCTGCTGCTGTGCTCTGTTTTGCTGGCGGCCTGCGGCGGCCAAAGCCCCGCCGCCCCCGCGCAGCAGGAAACCCCGCAAGCCGCGGCTTCCCTGCCCGCCGCGCAGGCGGCGGAAGGCGCCGAAGTGAACGAAGACCTTCTGGTTATTCCCGAAGTTCTGTTCGACGCCCAGTGCCGCGACATTCTTACCAACCCCGAAGACTATGCCGAAAAAACCGTTCAAATAGAGGGCCTTTACTATTTTTGGGACGATGCACTGGCGGGCACCCGCCATTCGGTGGTGCGCTACCACCCCGCGGGCTGCTGCGGCGGCGGCCTTACCGGCCTTGAAATTTATTACGAGAGCGACACTCTGCCCAAGGCCGATGAATGGGTGCGGGCCACCGGCACCATTGAGGTGGTTCCCCTTGGCCAATACCCCCTTCCCTTTCCCGTTTTAAAGGTAACCTCGCTGGAGGTGCTGGAGGTGCGGGGGCAGGAATATGTGAACAGCTAGCTTTGTGCGCTTGCCGCCGCGGCCCCACTTGACAGCGGTCCGGCCCCGGCGTATAATTTGAACGGACATAAAAACAGGGGTGCCGCAAGGCTGAGATCCATCGTTTGCAGATGGGGACCCTTTTACCTGATCCGGGTAATACCGGCGTAGGAAGTTTTGGAATACAAAGCCAAAAACGCCTGTGGTTTTTATAACCACAGGCGTTTTGTGCATAATGCCTGCTTTTATGTACCAACCTAGAAAAGGGGTATTGTTTTATGAAAGCACCGTCTCAAATGTCCCGCACCGCCATTTTGGTGGAAGCCGCCCTTATGGTGGCGCTCTCCTTCGTCCTCTCCCTCATTCCGTTTTTCGAGCTGCCCTGGGGCGGCAGCATCACCTGTTTTTCCACCCTGCCCATCATTCTTGTAAGCCTGCGCCACAGCAGCAAATGGGGGCTTGCCACGGCAACCGTGTATGGCTTTCTGCAAATGCTGCAGGGCATAGACAATGTGGTGGCGGCCAAAACATTGCCCGCCATGGTGCTGTGCGCCCTGCTGGACTATATTTTGGCCTATGCCTGCGTGGGCCTTACCGGCGCCATTGCCCGCCGCTTTAAAAACCCCACGGCCGGCCTTGCGGGGGGCATTGTGGCCACCGGCCTTATGCGCCTTGCCTGCAGTTTTCTTTCGGGCATTCTTATTTGGGGCGCCTGGGCGCCCGAAGGCGTATCGGTGTGGTGGTACTCCCTTTCCTACAACATGGGCTGGTGCCTGCCGGATGTTGCCATTGTGCTGGTGGCCGCCCTGCTGCTTAGCCGGGTAAAGGCCCTGCACCTGCTGCCCGAGCAAGGCTAGGCCTAACCCCCTGCCCACCGCCCGGCAAACTGTTTTACGGCCCGCCCCGCTTATGCCGTGGGGCGGGTTTTATTTTTAGGCGGGGCTTGCAATTTTACAATGGGGCATTTATAATATGGATATGCCAATACTGAGCGGCACACACTATTTCAACACGGAGGTTGTTTTGGAAACAGAGAATATTCTTGCGTCCCTTGGGTTAGAGCTGCGGCGGGGCACCATTGTTTTGTGCGTGCTAAGCCGGCTGCAAGCCCCCATGTACGGCTACAGCCTTATAACGGCGCTTGCAAACAGCGGCATACAGGCAGAGGCCAATACCCTTTACCCCCTGCTGCGCAGGCTGGAGGGCCAGGGCCTTTTGCAAAGCAAATGGGAAACAGGCGGCAGCAAGCCGCGCAAATATTACACCGCCACCCCCCTTGGCCGCCATGTTTATGAAGCCCTGAAAACCCAGTGGAATGCCACCGTGGAAAGTGTACAAACAGTATTGCAGGAGGAAACCCATGAACAATGATTTGATTGACCGCTATATTTATGCCGTTACCCGCCGCCTGCCCCACAAGGCCCGGGCCGACATAGACGCCGAGCTGCGCGGGCTGATTGAGGACATGCTGGAGGAAAAAACCGGCGGCCTGCCCCCTTCCCACTCGGATATTCACGCCGTATTGGCCCAGCTTGGCACCCCCGGCGAGCTTGCCGAAAAATACAGCCCAAACGGGCAGAAGGCCTTGGTTGGGCCGCCATATTTTGCCGTATATAAAATGGTGCTGGGCATTGTGGTTGCCTGTGTTGTGTTTGGCATGGCGGTTTCGGGGGTGGTGCAGGTGTTGTTCGGGGCCCCGCTTTCCACCGGGCTTTTTCCCGTTGTTTCCTGGCTTGGCTCGCTGTTTTCCGGCGTTGTGTTCGCCTTTGCCTTTGTAACCGCCTTTTTCGCCTTTTTTCAGTGGCGCCAAATTCCCCTGTACACCCTGCCGGAAAGCTTAGACAGCCTGCCCCCGGTGCCCAAAAAACAGGAAAAAATTTCAACGGCAGACTGCCTTGCCAGCATTGCCTTTTCGGTTGTTTTCATGGTTCTTTTTCTGGGGGCCCCTGCGCTTATCCGGGTGTATTTTTCCGGGGGGCAAACCTCCCTGCCGGTTTTCAATATTGCTCTTCTGCAAAGCAAATGGGTGGCCGTGGCGGCCATAGGGGGTATTGCCATTTGCTGCGAAATATTCAACCTTTATGAAGGCCGCTACACCAAAACACTGGCCGCCGTAAACATTGCCGCCAACCTTTTGGCGGGGGTGTTCACCTTGGTACTGTTTGGCGGGGCCAACCTGCTGAACCCCGCTTTTCTGGCCGCCTTCGGGGCGGAAATAAGCCCC
>JBKEBR010000124.1:0-12743 GCA_047973285.1 Oscillospiraceae bacterium
TGCCCGAAGGGGACGAAAACCGCATGCTGTGCCGGTGCGAGCAGGTGGCCGAAACCACCGTGCGTTCTGCCCTGCGGTGCGGCATTGCCCTTCCCACCGTAGACGCCGTAAAGCGGCGCACCCGGGCCGGTATGGGCTGGTGCCAGGGGGAATTTTGCCGCCCCCGCACCGCGGCCCTGCTGAGCGGCCTTGCCAAAGCCGACATAGGCCCCGAAACCGACGCCCAGCGGGAGGGCCTTGCCAGGGTTGGCCGGGAGGAACTGCTGCGGTATTTTGCGGCGCAGGAGGCAGGCCGGTAACGGCTGTGCGCCCTGCTTTTTGCCGCAAGCCGCCCCTTTGGGGGAAAGGCTTTGCAGAGGGCCGCCGCCTGTATGCCCTTAAAGGCGCCGCTGCCCGGAGGTTTTAACAGCCCCGGCAGGTGCAATGCCCCGTTTGGCCCCCCAAAGGAAACCGAACCCATGCAGGGCAGGCCCCGCCACCCGCAAACAGGGAAAGCCTTTGCCGGAAGCTTTTGCCACAACGGCAACGCTTTTTTGAAAAGGCTTTTCCCGCAAAACAGCTTTCCCCCCGCAAAGGGCCGCAGCCCAAAGCCATTTTTGCCTGGCCCGGCAAAACCGGAAAAATTGGTGCTGTAAAACAGAAGATTGGTTAAACCGGCGCGCACATATAAAAATACACCCCGCAAGGCTTTTAACCAGCCTTGCGGGGTATGTTTTTTATTGGCACAGTATTTTACAGTGAATGCCCAAGGCGCTTTACCCCAGCATCATGCGGTCGTTGGCAAACTCGCCGCCGCTGGCGGTTTCAAATTTGGCCATCAAATCGGCGGTGTGCAGGCTTTTCTTTTCCTCGCCCGCTACGTCGTAAATAATTTTGCCCTCATACATCATAATCAGCCGGTTGCCCACCCGTATGGCGTCCTTCATATTGTGGGTTATCATCAGGGTGGTAAGCTGGTTTTCTTCCACAATGTGCTGAGTAAGCTCCAACACCTTGCGGGCGGTTTTGGGGTCCAGCGCGGCAGTGTGCTCGTCCAGCAGCAGCAGTTTGGGCTTTTGCAGGGTGGCCATCAGCAGGGTAAGGGCCTGCCGCTGCCCGCCCGAAAGCAGGCCCACCTTGGCGCTCATGCGGTTTTCAAGGCCTAAATCCAGCTGGTGCAGCAGCGCCCGGTAGCTTTCCCGCTCCTCGCGGGTAATTTCCCAGCGCAGGGTGCGGCGCTTGCCGCGCCGGTAGGCCATGGCAAGGTTTTCTTCAATAATCATGTCGGAGGCAGTTCCCATCATGGGGTCTTGAAACACCCGGCCCAGCAGGGCGGCACGCTTGTAGTCTGCCATGTGGGTAATGTCCTTGCCGTCCAGAACAATGTGGCCGGTTTCGTTGCGGTACACCCCCGCCACAATGTTCAGCAGGGTAGATTTGCCCGCCCCGTTGCCGCCAATTACCGTTACAAAGTCTCCGGGGTGAATGCGCAGGTTAATGTCTACCAGGGCCTTTTTTTCGTTCACCGAGCCAATTTTAAAGGTTTTGCTTACGTTTTCAAGGTTCAGCATTTATTTTCCCTCCCCCCGTACGTGTGCGGCAACCTGAATTTTTTCTTTGACCATGGGCACCGCCATGGCAATTACCACCATAAGCGCCGTAAGCAGCTTAAGGTTGTTGGTGCCAAGCCCAAGGGTTACCACCAGGGTTACCACCAGCCAGTAGCAAATGGAGCCCAGCACGGCCACAGCCAGCTTAAGCGCAAAATTGCGGCGCAAAAAGCGGAAGATTACCTGCCCTATAATAATGGAGGCAAGCCCGGTTACCATTACACCAACACCAACGTTTACGTCGGCCACGCCAAGGTGCTGGGTCCACAGGCCGCCGCTTAACGCCACAAGCCCGTTGCTAAGCATAAGGCCCACAATTACCATGGTGTCGGTGTTTACGCCAAGGGCCTTGGCCATGTGCGGGTTGTTGCCGCTGGCGCGCAGGGCACAGCCAAGCTCGGTGCCAAAAAAGCAGTACAGCAGGGCAATAAGCACCACGCAGAACACCGCCCCTATCAGCGAGGAGGCCAGATCGTGCGATACGGGCAGCACGGTTTGCACCAGCTCTACCACCGAAAGGTTGGCTTTAATGGGGGTGTTGGGCGAGCCCATAATCATAAGGTTTATGGAATACAGGCTTAGCATGGTAAGAATACCGGCCAGCAAGCCGGGTATTTTTATTTTGGTGGCAAGCAGCGCCGTTACAAGGCCGCCGCCCATGCCGGCCAGCATGGCAAAGGGCAGGCTTAAAAAGGGGTTCATTCCATTTACCGTAAGCACCATGCTTACGGCCCCTCCCAGCGCAAAGGTGCCGTCTACCGACAGATCTGCAAAGTCTAACACCTTGTAGCTTATATAGGCGCCCAGCGCCATTATGCCCCAAATCATGCCCTGCGCAAGGGCCCCCTGCAACACTGCAAGAACGTTCATTCTATGCCACTTCCATTTCTCGATACTTTTGTTACGGCTCGCCTTCCGCCGCTTCCACTTCAAAAATTACCGGGCGCACGCCATCGGTGAAGCAAAGCACCTGAACCCCATTTCGGTTGTTCCAGGGGGAAAAACCGGCCCCGGCCGAAAGCGCATTCACCCCGCGGTAAATATCTATCCAGGCCCAGGGGCAAAAGCCCACGGGCATAACGGCCCCGCCCTCAAACAAAAAGCTTTGGCCCACCTCCAGCAAAGGGCAGGGGCCCACCTGCCGCCCTTCGGTTAAATAGCGGTCGGCAAGGTCGGGGTAAAACTCTTTTCTCAAAACGGTAATTTTAACTTTTTTCATTTTGCCCTTCCTCTTTTTTCACAGCTCTTCCATTATCATAAAAGAGAACGGGCCGCATGTAAACCCCTGCGCTTCGCCGCCAACCAACAAAGCCCCTGTGCCTGCACAGGGGCTTTGGACGCGGGCTGGTCAGGCAAGGTCTGCGGGAACGGTAATGCCAAGGGCACTGGCCGTTTCTTGGTTTATTTCAAGCTTGAAATCTTCCTGGTAGCGAATGGGCATATCGGCGGGCTTTGCCTTTCCTTCCAGAATTTCCACCGCCTGCTGGGCGGTAATTTTGCCAAGCTCGTAGTAATCGATGCTGTACGAGGCAAGGCCGCCGCTTTCCACCATGCCGGTTTCGCCTACAATTACCGGCAGCTTGCCTTCAAGGGCAACCCGCGCCACGGTGGACATGGTTTGGGCAATCATGTTGTCGGTGGGGGTGTACACCGCATCCACCTTGCCAACCATAGACTTGACAACGGCCTGAACGTCGTTGGAGTTGGAAACCGTAAAGTCTTCGGTTTCAAGGCCAAGGGCCTCGGCTGCGGCGCGGGCCATGTTGATTTGGAACACCGAGTTGGCCTCGCTGGAAGCATACAAAAACCCAACCTTTTTGGCGGTGGGCACCAGCTTGGTAAGCAGTTCCATCTGCTCTTTTACGGGGGTTAAGTCGGAGGTGCCGGTGATGTTGCCGCCGGGGGCTTCGTTGCTGGCCACAAGGCCCGCGTCAAAGGGGTCGGTTACGGCGGTTACCAGCACCGGAATATCCTGGTGCTCTTTGGTGGCGGTGGCAACCGCCTGGGCAGCCGGGGTGGCAATGGCCAAAATAAGGTTGCTGCCCGAGTTTACCAGCTTGGTGGCAATAATGGGGCAGTTCGCCTGGTCGCCCTGGGCGTTCTGGTAATCAAAGGAAACCTTGTCTCCCTCTGTATAGCCTGCTTCGGCAAGCCCTTCTACAAAGCCTTTATACGCGGCGTCCAGCGCATCGTGGGCCACATACTGAATTACGCCGATTTTGATAACACCCTGTTTGGAACAACCGGCAAGCAGGCCAAGGGCCAGCATGGCGGCCAGCGCCAGCGAAACTACTTTTTTCATACAAATCTCCCTTTTCACCAATTCACCGCCAAAACGCCTCCATAACGTATTTAGCAGTTTAGCATATTGAAGTATTTTATATGCCTGTTAATAAATATACCTTACTTGCGCTTTTGCGTCAAGAATTGAAAAAATGTTTTTGGGCCACCGGGCGGCGCATTGTTTGCCCGCTGTTTTGCCGCGGGCCTTTTAAGGCGGCAAAACAAAAACCGCCGTTTTTAAACAGCAACGGCGGCAAAGGGCGCACAGGCACACGGCGGGCTTTAGATAATAAGGGAGGTGGGCTTTTGCTTTTTATTTTCATACAGCAAATTGTCTACATGGTTTAAAAATTCCCGCGAGGTTCTGGGGTCGCCCGGCCGGTACAAATCGCTGCCATAGCTGAAGGCAATGTCGTACTTGGCCTGGCTGCTGCGGTTGTACTGGTTTAAATTGCTCTGCATGCGCTCTACAAGGCGGTCGGGGTTGCTGAGGCCTTTGGCAATAATGCAGAACTCGTCGCCGCCAAACCGGGCCGCAAAATCGATGTGGCGCACCGAGGAATTGATTACCTCGGCAAAGTTGCGCAGGGCCTTGTCGCCCTCAAAATGCCCGTATTTGTCGTTCACCTCTTTAAACTGGTTTAAGTCCAGCATAATAAAGGAATAAAAGTCTTTTCGGTCCTCTTTGCCAATTTCTTTGAGGTAACTGTCCAGGCTGCGCCTGTTTTTCAGCTTGGTCAGGGGGTCTTTGTCGGCATCCTGCCGCAAAATAAACAAATATACATAGAGTATTTCCATTACAAGGCTGGCCCAGGCCAGGCTGCTTTGGCAGAACAGGTCTACCACAATGCTGATGGAAATGGGCAAAACAAACACAAACAGGTGGCTGAGCATGCGCCCCGAGGAATAGGTGAGCGCCAAAAGCAGGTCTACCAGTATACAGATTACCGGGAAAAAGGCAACGGCAATGTGAATGGCGCAGGCCGCCCCCTGTACATAGGCACCGCCGGGCTGGGGGTTGCTATAGTAGCTCCAGGAGAGGTTGCCAAGCAAAACCAGTATGCACAGCAGCATAAAAACGCTGTTGAAAATGTCCATTTTTTTGGTGCGTTCTTCGTTGCGGTACACAATATAGTCCAGCAAAACAAAGGTTATGCTGATGGCCGAAATTTGAAGCCAGTAAAAAAGCAGCAGCGCGGCATACAGGGCAAGCTGCAGCCAGCCGCCGGAATTTGCGGGCAGCGTGCGCCAGATAAGTTCCGCCGCCATGCCCGCAATAGAGAAAGCCACAATTTTTGTGAAAAGCCGCTTTTGCACCGGGTCGGTTTCCTGCACCCTTTGGTAGTCTACCGTAAGAATTACCAGAACAAAAAAGGGCAGTATCAAAACATTGATGGTGCTTAACAAATTCTGCATACGCCCTCCTTATTGTAGTGGCAGCGCCTGTGCATAAACAAAGGGGTTTTGCTCGGTTCGGTTTCATATTATAGTATGCGGCAAGTTGAAAAAGCAAGCATTCGACAAATTACTACAGAAAACTACCGCTTGCTTTTGCGCCGTGGGAAAGGGCCTTTTCAAGAAAAAATTCCCCGTTTTTGGGGCGCCGCAAAAAAGGCGGGCCCATATTGGGCGCACCGCCACACAAAAATAGCAACGTAAAAACTCTGCTTTGCCGGCGGCAGCTTTTAAGCACACCGGGCTGCGCGCCTTTGGCGTTGCCCGGCCGGGCGCCTTCAAGTCAAAGCAAGGGCTTTCGGTTTGCGCAAAAACACCCCGCCTGCAACGATATAAGCGGGGTGTTTGGGGATGCGCGCCAGGCACAGCCTACCGCTTATTTAAATAGGCATTGCATTTGCGGGCCGCCTTGCGCCCTTCCTCAATGGCCCACACCACAAGGCTGGGCCCGCGGCGCATATCGCCCGCCGCGAAAACCGAGAGCAGGCTGCTTTTGTACTCGCCCGGGTCGGTTTTTATGTTGCCGCGGGGGTCGGTTTCCAGGGTAAGCTGGTCAATCAAGGTTTTTTCGGGGCCGGTAAAGCCCATAGCGGTAACCACAAGCCCCGCCGGGCGGGTTTTTTGGCTGCCGGGCACCTCTTTGGGCAGCATGCTGCCGTTTTGCTTTACCCATTCCACCTCTACGGTTACCACGCCGTTCACATTGCCCTTGCCGTCGTCCAGAATTTCCTTCACGGTGGTCAGGTATTCCCGCGGGTCGGCGCCAAACACCTCTTCGGCCTCGTGCTGGCCATAATCGGTCTTTTTGGTTTTGGGCCACAGGGGCCAGGGGTTGTTTGCCTGCCGCTGTTCGGGCAGGCAGGGCATAATTTCCAGCTGGGTTACGCTTTTGGCCCCCTGCCGTATGGCGGTTGCCACACAGTCGGTGCCGGTGTCGCCGCCGCCCACCACAATTACGTCTTTGCCCTCGGCGCTGATGAACTCGCCGTTTTGCAGGTTAGAGTCCAGCAGGCTTTTGGTGGTGCGGGTAAGGTACTGGATGGCGGTTACCACCCCGCCAAGCTCTTTGCCGGGCACATTGATGGTTCTTTCCTGGGTGGCGCCGCCGCACAGCACAATGGCGTCAAATTCCTTCAAAAGCCGCAGCACCGGGTAGTCTTTGCCTATTTCGGTGGAAAGCACAAAGGAAATTCCCTCTTCCTCCAGCAGGCGCACGCGGTTTTGCACAAGGCTTTTTTCCAGCTTCATATTGGGAATGCCATACATCATAAGGCCGCCCGCCCTGTCGGCGCGTTCAATCACCGTTACATGGTTGCCCAGCTGGTTCAGCAAATCGGCACAGGCAAGGCCCGCAGGCCCGCTGCCCACCACCGCCACCCGTTTGCCGGGGCGCGACGCCGGAATGCGGGGCAAAACCTTGCCGCCGGCAAGCATTTCATCGCCGATAAATTTTTCGATATTCTTAATGGTTACCGGCAAATCGTGCTCGCCCAGGGTGCAGGAGCCCTCGCACAGGGCGGGGCATACCCGGCCGGTAAGCTCGGGAAAGGGGTTGGTTTTCACAAGGCGGTGGTAGGCCTCCTCCGCCTTGCCCTGGTACACAAGGTCGTTCATTTCGGGAATGAGGTTGCACAGCGGGCAGCCAATGGACAAACCCTCTACCACAAAGCCCGAATGGCAGAACGGCACCCCGCAGTCCATACAGCGGGCGCTTTGGGTGTGCAGCGTTTCCGGGTGCTGCGGCAGGGAAATTTCCTCGTAATCTTTAATTCTTGCCTGCACAGGGCGGTAGCCGTTCTCCACCCGCTTGTACTCTAAAAATCCGGTTGGCTTTGCCATATTACTTCGCCCCCTTCTGCGCGCCGGTTACACTGGCAAACGCGTACAGCATCTGCTCTTCTTCGTTCATATTTTTGCCCTCGGCCTCGCTTAAAGCCTCCAGCACCTTTTTATAGTCGTTGGGAATTACCTTTACAAAGGCCCCGCTTTGCTCTTCAAAATTGCCCAGAACCGCTTTTGCCCTGGGGCTGCCGGTGTACTCCACATGTTTTTGCAGCAGCGCCTTAAGCTCTGCCGCATCCTTGGCGGAAAGCTTTTCCAGGCTTATTTTGGCAAGGTTGCAGTTGGCTTCAAATCTGCCCTCCGGGTTGTATACATAGGCCACGCCGCCCGACATGCCGGCCCCGAAATTGCGCCCTGTTTTGCCCAGAATAACCACCCTGCCGCCAGTCATGTACTCGCAGCCATGGTCGCCCACACCCTCTACCACGGCGTTTACGCCGCTGTTGCGCACGCAGAAGCGCTCGCCCGCCATGCCGTGGATATAGGCCTGCCCGGCGGTTGCCCCATAAAAGGCAACGTTGCCCACAATAATGTTTTCGCCGGGCTCAAAGCCCGCATTTTCCGGCGGGCACACCACCAGGGTGCCGCCCGAAAGCCCTTTGCCGAAATAGTCGTTGGCGTCGCCGTGCAGTTGCAGGGTAACGCCCCTGGTTACAAAGGCGCCAAAGCTTTGGCCCGCCGCACCGTCGAAATGCAGGTCAACCGTGCCCTCGGGCAGGCCGTCGGGGCCGTGCCGGCGGGTAATTTCGCTGGAGAGCAGGCAGCCCACGGTGCGGTTTTGGTTGCTGATGGGCAGCCGGTAGCGAACCTTGCTTTTGTTTTGAATGGCCGCCTTGCACAGGGGCACCAGGGTATTCAGGTCGATGGTTTTTTCCAGCTTGTGGTCTTGCGGGCGGGTAAAGTAACGCTCGCGGGCGCTGTCTACCGCTTTGGGCTGGTACAAAAGGCGGGAAAGGTCTACCGTTTGGGCCTTGGGGTTAATGGGGTTTTGGTATTCGTGCAGCAGCTCCACATGGCCCACCAAATCGGTAAAATGGCGCACGCCAATGCGGGCCATCCACTCCCGAACCTCCTGCGCCAAAAAGCGCATCAGGTTTTCCACATACTCCGGCTTGCCGGTAAAGCGGCGGCGCAGCTCGGGGTTTTGGGTGGCAATGCCCACGGGGCAGGTGTCAAGGTTGCACACTCGCATCATATCGCAGCCAAGCACCATTAGGGGCATGGTGGCAAAGGCGAACTCTTCGGCGCCAAGCAGGGCGGCAATTACAATGTCGCGCCCGGTAAGCAGCTTGCCGTCGGTTTCCAGCACCACGCGGTTGCGCATGTTGTTCAGCAGCAGGGTTTGGTGCGCCTCGGCAATGCCAAGCTCCCAGGGCAGGCCCGCGTGGCGAATGCTGGTGCGGGGCGCCGCGCCGGTGCCGCCGTCGTACCCGCTGATTACAATAACATCGGCAAGGCCCTTGGCAACGCCCACGGCAATGGTGCCCACCCCCGCTTCGCTTACCAGCTTTACGCTGATGCGGGCGTGGCGGTTGGCGTTTTTGAGGTCGTGAATGAGCTGGGCAAGGTCTTCAATGGAGTAAATGTCGTGGTGGGGCGGCGGGCTGATCAGCTCCACCCCCGGGGTGGAATAACGGCTTTTGGCGATCCAGGGGTATACCTTTTTGCCGGGCAAATGGCCGCCCTCGCCCGGCTTTGCGCCCTGGGCCATTTTAATTTGAATTTCCACCGCGTTGTTGAGGTAATGAATGGTAACCCCAAAGCGGCCGCTGGCCACCTGCTTGATGGCACTGGAGCGGGAGTCTCCGTTGGCATCGGGAATAAACCGCTCGGGAATTTCGCCCCCCTCGCCGGTGTTGCTTTTGCCGCCAAGGCGGTTCATGGCAATGGCCATGCACTCGTGGGCCTCCTGGCTGATGGAGCCATAGCTCATGGCGCCGGTTTTAAAGCGCTTTACAATGCTTTCCACCGGCTCTACCGTATCGATGGGAATGGGCTTGTCGGCGGTTACAAAGCGAAGCAGGCCGCGAATGTTTTTAAGCTGTTCGCTGCGCTTGTTCACCAGCCTTGTGAAGGTTTTGAACATGTCGTAATTGGCGGTGCGGCAGCTTTGCTGCAAATAGAAAATGTTTTCGGGGTTGAACAGATGGTACTCGCCGTCTTTGCGCCACTTGTAATCGCCGCCAGCGTCCAGCGCCTCGGCGCCGCCCGCAATGGCGTAGGCGGCCTCGTGGCGGGCACGGGCCTCTTCTTCAATTTCTGTCAGCGAAATGCCGCCAATGCGGCTGATGGTGCCGGTGAAGTATTTGTCGATTACGGCGTCGCCAATGCCCAGCGCCTCAAAAATTTGAGCGCCGTGGTAGCTGCGCACTGTGGAAATGCCCATTTTGGACATGATTTTCACAATGCTTTTGGTGAGCACCTTCCGGTATACCTCTTTGGCAGTTTTGGCGTCGGCGGCAATGGCCCCCGTTTCGGCCATCTCCTCCAGGGTGCTGTAGGCAAGGCTGGGGCAAATGGCATTTACGCCATAGCCCACCAGCAGGGCCATGTGGTGCACCTCGCGGGCTTCACCGGTTTCCACCACAAGGCTTACCTTTGTGCGGGTGCCCTGGGCAATTAAATGGTGGTGCAGGCCGCTGGCCGCCAGCAGCGCCGGAATGGGAATGCGCTCGGGGCCCACCTCAAGGTCGGACAATATTAAAATATTATAGCCGCTTTTTACCGCAATATCCGCGGCAAAGAAAAGGTTTTCAAGGGCACCCTCCAGCCCCTGCTTTTCCCGCGCATTGAACAGAATGGGCAGGGTTACGCTTTTAAAGCCCGGCTCTTGTATGGTGCGTATTTTTTGCAGCTCTTCGGGCAGCAGCACCGGCGACGAATGCCGCAGCATGCGGCAGTTGGCCTCGCCCGGCTCCAGCAGGTTGCCCTCGCTGCCCAGCTGAATTTCCGACGAGGTTACCACCTGCTCACGAATGGCGTCGATGGGGGGGTTGGTAACCTGGGCAAACAGCTGCTTGAAATAGTTGTACAAAAGCTGCGGCCGGTTGGAAACCACCGCCAGCGGGGTGTCGGTGCCCATGGCGGAAACCGGGTCGTCGCCCGCCTGCACCATGCCTTTTAAGGTAAGTGAAATATCCTCATAGGTGTAGCCGAAAATTTTCTGTTTTTGCAGCAAACCGGCGGGCTGCTGCACCTCTTCTTTGGGGCCCATCAAAAGCTCAAGGCGCACCATATCCTTCAAAAGCGCCTGCTCATAGGGCTCGTTTGAGTTTGCCGCGCGCTTTTTTTCCAGAATATCGTACCAGGTTTCTCCCCTGCCCTCATGGCCGGGCAGGTTTTCTACGCGCAGCAGGTTTTTGGCAAGCCACTGCGGGTAGGGCTTTGCGGCGGCGGCCTTGCTTTTTACCTCTTCGTCCTCAATAATGCGGCCCTCCACCGTGTCAATCAGCAGCATGCGGCCGGGGCGCAGGCGGTCTTTTTTCACAATATTCGCGGGGTCTATGGGCAAAACGCCCACCTCGCTGGCAAGCACCAGCATATCGTCTTTGGTAATGCAGTAACGGGCCGGGCGCAGGCCGTTGCGGTCCAGCGTTGCACCCGCCACCTTGCCGTCGGTAAAGGCCACGGCGGCGGGGCCGTCCCACGCCTCCTGCATGCAGCTGTTGAATTCATAAAAAGCCCGGCGGCCGGCAGCCATGCGGGTGTCGTGCTCCCAGGGCTCGGGAATGGCCATCATCATGGCTTCGGGGAAAGAGTACCCGGCGTGCAGCAAAAGGTTGAGGAAATCGTCCAGCATGGCCGAATCGCTGCCGTCCTCGTTGATGACCGGCATAATTTTTCCAAGATCGGCCCCAAGCTTTTGGCTTTGCAGGGCCGCCTGGCGCGCCTTTACCCAGTTTACATTGCCGCGAATGGTGTTGATTTCCCCGTTGTGGATAATGTGGTGCATGGGGTGGGCTCTTTCCCAGCTGGGAAAGGTGTTGGTGGAAAAACGGGAATGCACAAGGGCAATAGAGCTTTCCACCTCTTCATCCTGCAAGTCGAGGTAAAAGGTGGGAAGCTGGCGGGGCAGCAGCATGCCCTTATATACTATGGTGCGGCAGCTGATGGAGGAGAGGTAAAAATACAAATCGGGGTTAGATTCGGGGTAGCGTATTTCCGCCTGGGCCACCTTGCTTACCACATACAGCCTGCGCTCAAATTCTTCTTCGCTGAGGCCCTGGGGCTTTTTTATGAACACCTGCCGAATGCCGGGGCAAACCTCAAACGCCGTTTTGCCAATATCGCCGCTGTAGGTGGGCACCACGCGGGTGCCCAGCACCTGCATGCCCTCGCGGTAAACAATGGCACAAAAAGCCTCGGTGGTTTTGGCACAGCGGTCTTCGTCGGGGGAAGCAAACATCATGGCAACGCCGTATTCCCCTTCTTCGGGCAGGGCAATGCCATCGCTAGCGCACACCCGCTGCAAAAAGGCATGGGGAATTTGCAGCAAAATACCCGCGCCGTCGCCGGTGTCCGGCTCGCTGCCAACACCGCCGCGGTGGGTAAGCCGCTTCAATATATCAATGGCGTCCACCACAACGCTGTGGCTTTTTTTGCCTTTTATATTTACAAGCATGCCAATACCACAGGCATCATGTTCAAAAATTGGGTTGTACAGGCCTTGCTTTTCTGGCAGGGCTTGCTGGTGGGGCACCTCTTTCTTTTTCATTACCGGTAATCCTCCCTGTTTTGCGGGCTTTCTTTATCATAAATCCATCTTATATTTTTGGCAACAACCAAAAATATAAGCAAAGGCGACCGCAGCGGCACACCTAATACAAGATGTGCCGCTGCGGACGCCTTTGTCCGAAAGCTTTTCATTACTATACTAAATGCAGCGGCGTTTTGTCAACCATTGAAACACAATATAGCTTCTATGAAAAACAACTTTGTAGAATAAACCAATTTTTCACCTTGGCAGCCCACAGGTTATGGGAAATATTGAGTAAACAAATTGTCTTATTTAGGCTGTAATATTGCTTTTCACAGCTATATATGCCTGCTTACAGTTTCCAGGCAAGATGTACACCCTTTTCATTTTATGCTATTCTCATTTGTAAGGGCAATTAGACTTGATGGCAAATGGAGATACTATGGACCATAAATTTTCCAAAAGCAAGGGCCTTCATTTTAGAAAAAGGCTGCTTTTATTTTTTGCATCGGTAATTTTATTGTTTTTTTCTATGCTTTTTCAATGGCCAACGGCTTTAAACACCACCGCTGTAAAAGACGACTTTGATTCCGCATCTACAGGGATGATGGCCGGCGACCTGCTTTATATGCAAAATTATGGCCTCACCAGCATTATCGTTCAGCGCTTGGAGCCTCTGGACACTTTAAGCGACGGGACAACCATTAAAAACGCCGCGCAAATTAGAGGTTTTTTTGAAACAGGCGCAAAAATTGACGCCGCCGATTATTCCCCTTACAAAAGCAATATCTGCATTCACCGATATTTTTACCGAATGATCGATTCTGTTCTCCCTATTTCAAACACTGCCACTTTAAAATTAATAGAAGCAATCAACA
>JBKEBR010000125.1:0-6860 GCA_047973285.1 Oscillospiraceae bacterium
CTGCTGTATTTGCTGCTGCACGGTGTTGCTGAAATAAAAACGGCTGGGCTCGCCCGAAAGAATAATTCCCTCGTAGTCGGCCTCATGCTCCAACGGAACAACCGCAAGGTCTGCCCCAAGGCGTTCCTTCAGGCTGTACATGCCGTTTGTAAGGCTGGCGGAAAGCACCGCGCCGCCAAACAGCGCAAAGGAAAGGGCGGCCACCACCAATACAAGGCCTGCGGTGCGAAAAGGGTTGGCCGCAAGGTTGCGGGCTGAAAGACGGCCGGTATTAATTGGTTTTTGCCTCATGCCGGCCCCCCTTCCTTGCGGCTGGTTGTATACAGGTAAACGGCATTGGCAGCCGCAAGGGCAGCCACCAGGCCGCCCGCAACCACCAAGGCAGGCAACGCCAGAACCCGGCAGCTCATTTTGCCGCCGGCGCACACCCCAATCAGCAAGGTGGGCACCGCAAGCGCCAAAAGCCCGTTCAGCCCCAAAACAAGGCTTACCCCAAAGCGCGCCTGCTTTTTGCGCAGCGCCAGCAGCAAAACCCCGCCCAGCGCAACCACAAGGCCTACGCCAAGCTCCGCCCGGCCTGTCCAGTGGCATTTCATGGGGGCGGCGGCCATGGTGGTTTCGGCCGTTTGCTGCGCGGCGGCGGGCAGGGCCGCTGCGGTTTGCGATGTGCCGTGGTTGCCTTCTTCCCCCACGCCGCAAACAGGAAAAATGCTTTGAGGCCCAAACGCAACCAGCAGCCCCAGCACAATAAAGGCAATGCCCGTAACCAGCCTGTTTTTCATACCGTTCCCCTTTGTTTTAAATAGCATATATGCAATATATGTTTTAGTTTTCAAAATTTGCCGCCAGCCCACCGGGCTGCACGGCCTGCCACAGCGTTTTAATCGAAAATATTTTTACTGAAATACCGCTCTCCCCTGTCGGGGAAAATTACCACTACGGTGCCGCCGGGCACAAGGCTTTGCAGCTTTTGCACCGCCGCCAGCGCCGCCCCCGAAGACGAACCCACAAAAAGGCCTTCTTTGCGGGCAAGGGTTTTTACCCCGGCAAACGCTTCCTCGTCGTTTACTTTAATTACCCTGTCTACCAGGCTTATATCCATGGTGTCGGCCACAAAGTCGTTGCCAATGCCCTCAATGCAATAGTTGCCGTGCTCGCCGCCGCCAATGGTGGAACCCACCGGGTCGGCCAGAACCCCCTGTATCTGGGGGTTCTGTTCTTTTAAATACCGCAGCACCCCGGTGTAGGTGCCGCCGCTGCCCGCACCGGCCACCAGAAAATCCAGCTGCCCGTTTAGGTCGCGGTAAATTTCCGGGCCGGTGGTTTGGTAATGGGCCTTTGGGTTGCCCGGGTTTTTGAATTGCTCCAGCGTTATGGCACCGGGAATTTGCCCCCGCAGCTCCTCCGCCTTTTTCGCCGCCCCCAGCATTCCTTCCTCCAGCGGGGTGTTTACCACCTCTGCCCCAAGGGCCCGCAGCAGGGTTTGCTTTTCCT
Organism: Oscillospiraceae bacterium; assembly: GCA_047973285.1. Lineage (GTDB taxonomy): Bacteria > Bacillota > Clostridia > Oscillospirales > Ruminococcaceae > JAAYCI01. The sequence goes on from JBKEBR010000125.1 coordinate 1,495, forward strand.
GTGAAAACTTGGTGGGCACCGTAAAAATAAGCTTATAGCCCCGGCCCAGGGCCGCAAAGGCTATGCCAAGGCCGGTGTTGCCCGCCGTGGCCTCTATAATGGTGGCGCCGGGTTTTAAAAGGCCCTTCGCCTCGGCGTCTTCCAGCATGGTTTTGCCTATTCTGTCTTTTACGCTGCCCGCAGGGTTGTACAGTTCCAGCTTGGCATACACCTTGAACCTGTCGGGAAAACCAAGGCCCGAAAGCCGCACCAGCGGCGTGTTGCCAATCAGCTCCTGCATGGAGCCGTACAGGCTCATACCCGTGCCCCCTCAATGGCCGCCTGCAAATCCCGCTCAATATCCGCGGCGTTCTCTATGCCCACCGAAAGGCGGATGAGCCCTTCGGTAATGCCCACCCTTTCCCGAATGTCCTTAGGGATGGAGGCGTGGGTCATGCTGGCCGGGTGGCACACAAGCGATTCCACCCCGCCCAGGCTTTCGGCGAGGGCCACCAGGTGCAGGCCTTCAAAAAACTTTTCAATATCGTAATTTTCATTCAGTTCAAAGGAGATCATTACCCCGCCGTTTTTTGCCTGCCGCAGGTTGGTTTCGTACCCTTGGGCCGTGGGCAGGCCGGGGTAATATACATTTTTTACAGCCGGGTGGGCGCTTAAAAAACCGGCCAGCTTGCCCGCGTTTTCCACATGCCTGTCCATGCGCAGGGCCAGGGTTTTAATGCTGCGCACCAGTAAAAAAGAATCAAAAGGCTGCAAAATACCGCCGGTGGCGTTTTGCACAAAGTGCAGCCGCTGGGCAAGCTCTTCGGTTTTTACCACCGCAAGGCCGGCAATAACGTCGCTGTGTCCGCCAAGGTATTTTGTGGCGGAATGCACCACAATATCGGCCCCGAGAGCAAGCGGGCGCTGGAGGTAGGGTGTCATAAAGGTGTTGTCCACAATCAGCAGGGCATTGTGTTTTTTTGCAATTTCGGCCACGGCGGCAATGTCGGTAACCGTTAAAAGGGGGTTGGCCGGGCTTTCAATAAAAAAGGCTTTCACCTCGGGTGTGGCCGCCTTTTCCACCTCCTTTAAGCTGGTGGTGTCCACAATGGTGTACTGAATGCCAAAGTGCAGGAAAACCTTGTCCAGCACGCGAAAGGTGCCCCCGTATACATTGCTGGAAATGAGCACCCTGTCTCCACTTTTGAAAAGGCTGAGCACGGCGGTGGTGGCCGCCATACCCGAGGCAAAGGCAAAACCGGCCGCGCCGCCCTCCAACTCGGCAATCAGCGCTTCCAGCGCCTCGCGGGTGGGGTTGCCCGTGCGGGAATATTCGTACCCGCGGGGCTTGCCAAGGCCGTCTTGCATAAAGGTAGAGGTTTGGTAAATGGGAATGTTTACGGCGCCGGTGCGTTCATCGCCGTAAATGCCGCCGTGCACCACGGCGCTTTCAATGTGCTGGTAGCTTTTTGCCATTGTAATTCTCCTTTAATATAGTAGGCGCTTGCCGTGGCCCTGCCCCGGCAGGTTTTATTCCAAAGGTGGCGGGCTTGCAGCGGCCCCGGCAAAGGCCTGCCTGCAAAGAGCCTATTGAAACGTTTTTGTATTTGCCGCCTTCAGCCATTGCAGAAAAAAGGCGGCGGCGTTTTGGGCGGCCAGTGAAAGGTTTGCGCGAAAGCTTTGTGCGGCATTTTGCCCCGCAAGGTCAGACACGGCCCGTATGTTCAAATAGGGCACGCCATAGGCAAACGCCACCTGCGCGGCGGCGGCCCCCTCCATGTCGGAGGCCTTCGCCCCAGGAAAGGCCCCCTTCACTGCGGCAACCCGTTCGGGGCTGTGCATAAAGGAATCGGAGGTGAGAATTGGGCCGAAGCAAACCCCGTGGGCCAAGTTTGCTTTTTGCGCCGCCGCCCGCGCCACCTTCAGCAGCTTCGGGTCTGCCAAATACCGTGGCGGCATTTGGGGCACCTGCCCCGGCTGGTAGCCGAAACAGGTTGCGTCTATGTCGCTATACAGCGCTTCGGTGCCAACCACAAGGCCGCCCACCAAAAGGTTTTCGCCAAGGCCCCCGGCCGTGCCCACCTGTACCAGGGCGCCCGGGCGGTTTCTTTCCAGCAGGGCCGCCGCGGCCATGGCGGCGTTTGCCTTGCCAATGCCGCTTTGCACAACAAACAGCGGAATTTCTTTGTAAAAGCCCTTTTGAAGCACCAGCGGGCCCTTTTTATATACCTGTTCAAAAACAAGCTGCTGCCGCAGAAACACCAGTTCCTCTTCCATGGCGGCCATCACTGCAATTGCCATTGCTGCTCCTTATTTGCCCCGCGCCGGCATTACAGCCGGCGCTCGAAGGGGTCTTTGCTGATGCCCTGCCCCAAAACCTGCGCCGCATATTCCTTTGCGGTGAACAGCGAGTGGTCTTTGTAGTTGCCGCAGGCCTTTGCCTTGGCCGCCGGTACTTCGGTTTGCCGCAACACCTTTTCTAGCGCGTATTGCAGGGCGGCTGTAATTTCTTCCACCGGGTGCTCCTCCCACACCACCAGGTAAAAACCGGTGCGGCAGCCCATGGGGGAAATATCGATGAGCCCTTCTATTTTTTCGCGCAGAAAAATAGAGAGAAAATGCTCCAGCGTGTGCAGTCCCGCCGTGGGAATGGAATCGGTGTTGGGCTGAATAAAGCGAAGGTCGAATTTTTGAACAACGGCGCCTTTGCCGTTTTGCTCCAGCCCGGCCACCCGCACATAGGGGGCCTTTACAAGGGTATGGTCCAGTTCGAAGCTTTCTACTTTTGGCATTTGTTTTACCTGTTTCCTTCAAAGTAATTTTTAAAAAATCCAAAAACAAAGGCGGTGTGCAGCGCCGCCGAAACGGCAAGCGCCTCCTCCTGTATATCAAACCGCTCGTGGTGGTGGGGGTATTCCCCGCCGGAACCCACAAAGGCAAAAAAGGAGGGGGCAATTTTGCCGTACTGGCTGAAATCCTCGGTGCCCAGCTTCGGCACCAGCGGCTCTATGGCGCCGGGCCCCAAAACCTGCTCTGCCGCTGCCGCCGCAATTGGGTAAAGGCTTTCGGCATTGCTTAGAATAAGGGTGGCAAATTCACACTCCACCTCGGTTTTTACCCGGTGGGCCGCGCCCACCCCCGCCACAATGCGGCGAATGGCCTTTTCCACCTGGGTGCGGGCCTGTTCGGTGGTAATGCGCACCGTGCCTGAAATGCGGGCATGGTTTGCGGTAATATTGTCCCGCGTGCCCGCGTGGAACTGGCATAGGGAAACAACGGCCGGCTCCACGGGGGAAATTTCGCGGGAAACAATGTGCTGCAACGCCTCTACAATGGCGGCCCCGGCGGCAATGGCGTCCACCCCTTCGTTGGGGCGCCCGGCATGGCCGCTTTCGCCATACACATCAATTTTCAGGGAATTGGCCCCTGCCATGGCGGGGCCCGCCTTTAGCGCAACCTTACCCACCGGCAGGCCCGCCTGCACATGAATGCCGAAAAAGGCGTCCACATCGTTTAAAAAACCCGAGTCTACAAGGGTTTGGGCCCCAAGGCCAACCTCCTCTGCCGGTTGGAAAATAAGCTTTACCGTGCCCTGCAGCTGCTTTTGGCTGCTTTGCAGCAGCCTGGCCGCCGCCAGCAGCGAAGCCGCGTGGGCGTCGTGCCCGCAGGCGTGCATCAGCCCGTTGTTTTGCGAGCGGTACTCCACCCGGTTTTTTTCCTGTATTTCCAGGGCGTCAATGTCGGCCCGCAGGGCCACCACCGGCTTTTCAGCCGCCCCGCGAAGAATGCCCACAGTGCCGGTTTCCCCCACGGTTTCATACGGAATGCCCAGGGCTTTCAGTTCTTCGCGCACCTTTTGTGCGGTGGCATATTCCCGAAAGCTTGGCTCTGGGTGGCTGTGGAACCACCGCCGCAGGGCAACCGTTTGCCCATAAAGGCCCTGGGCCTGCCGGTAAATAGTTTCGCTCACTGTGGTATCCTCCGGTGGTTTTGTTAAACTTCGAAAGCGGGCACCGCGGCGTTGGAGTACACCTCGGCAATGGCGTCTGCCACGCCCTTTGTGTGGTAGGCGTCTACAATTTTCAGGTAGGTTTCGTTGTCTTTATCTTCGGTGCGGGCGGCAATAATGTTGATAAAGGGCTGTTGCTCGGCATTGCCAAGGTCAATGTCGTCTTTATAAATGGGGTCGTTTACCGGGTCCAGGCCGGAGTCTACCGCATAGCCGCAGTTGATGATGGCGGCATCCACATCGTCCAGCGAGCGGGGCAGCTGCGCGCCTTGAATTTCTACAAATTTTATATTTTTCACGTTTTCGGTAACATCCTTAATAAGGGCGTTGTTGCCGGCGGCTTCATCCAGCTTAATCAGCCCGGCGTTTTTCAAAACATTGAGGGCGCGGCCCTGGTTTGTGGGGTCGTCGGGAATGGCAATTTGGGCGCCGCTGGGCAGGGCCTCCACCGAATCGTATTTTTTGGAAAACAGGCTTAACGGAACAATCAGGGTGTCGCCAATGGCGGTCAAATCCAGCCCAAGCTCTTCCTTATTTTTGTTGAAGTAGGCATAATGCTGGAAGGCGTTCAGGTCAATTTCCCCCTCTGCCAGCGCCTTGTTGGGCTCGCCCCCGGTAAGGTTGATGGTTTCAATGGTAATGTTCTCGCCGCGGGCGTCCAGTTCAGCCTGCACCGCCTTCCAAACACGGGGCTCGTCTGAGGTGGTGCCAATTTTTACCACAACGGGCTCTTGCGCGGCTTCGCTGGCAGCGGGCGCGCTGGTGGCGGCCGCCGAAGAAACGGCGGAAGAGGCGGCGCCGCCGCAGGCCGAAAGCAGCAGCACCGAAGAGAGGGCAAGGGCCGCCAACGCCGAAGCTTTTTTGAAACGTGCTTTAACAATATTCATGATGTGTTTCCTCCAATAAATTTGTGTTGTTTATTTCCCGGCGGGTGGCCGGTTTTGTGTTTTAAAAGCTGCTTAGTGGGTAAGCCGCTGCGCCGCTTTGTTGCCCGCAGTTTGAATAAGGTTTACGATAAGCAGCAAAAACAGCACGGTTACAATGGTAATGTCGTGCATATAGCGGGAATACCCGTACCGAATGGCAAAGTTGCCCACCCCGCCCCCGCCCACACTGCCCGCCATGGCGGAAAGGCCAATAAGGCTGATGAAGGAGTCCTGCAAATAAAAGTCAAGCCAAATTATGAAAAAAGAAAAGTTCTTTAAATTTAAAGGATGGCAGAACAAAAAAGCCGCCACGCTACCATTTTGTGGCAACCGAGCGACAGGAGAGGTGTTGTTATACCTTGTTGTTGATTTCAGCCAAGGTTAAATACTCTATAACCCGTGCATAGTAAATGAGAAGGAATTTGTTAGCGGCAGAGGTCATGTAGACATAA
>JBKEBR010000126.1:0-5442 GCA_047973285.1 Oscillospiraceae bacterium
AGGGGCAGGCTGCATGTGGTGTGCGGCGGCACGGGGCTGTATATTTCCTCCCTTGTACAGGTAACGGTATTTACTAAAGAAAAAGCCTCGCCAGAGCTGAGGGAAAGCCTTTTGCAAAAATTGCAGCAGCTTGGCGCCCCGGCGCTTTTGGAAGAGCTGGCTCAAAAAGACCCCGCCTATGCCGCAGCGCTGCACCCTGCCGATGAAAAAAGAATTGTGCGCGGGCTGGAACAGCTGCTGCTTACAGGCAAAACCTACGCCCAGCGGGCCGCACTTTCCCGCCCGCAAAAGGCGCCCTACCGGGCCCTGTGCCTTGGTATTGAATACCCGCGCGAAATTTTATATGCAAGAATTGAGCAGCGGGTAGAGCACATGCTGCAAAATGGCTTGCTGCAAGAGGCACAATTGGTTTATAATAACCGTACAACGTTTAAAACGGCGGCCCAGGCCATTGGCTATAAAGAGTTTTTCCCTTATTTTGACGGGCAGGCACCGCTTGCGGAATGCCTGCAAAAATTAAAGCAGGCCACCAGAAATTACGCCAAGCGGCAGCTTACATGGTTTAAGCACATGCCGGAGGTGGTTTGGCTGAATGGGGAAGAAAGCGCTTTGCCGAAGGCGGAAGAGCAGTTGAGGAATTTTTTGGCTTAAACTATTGCCGCAGGCGGGGAGGTGGTTTGTATGAAGCAAAGCAAAGAGCCGGGCGAAATGCCGCAAAAAAAATCGAAGGCGGCCTCGCGCCGCCGCATAACCATTATTGCCACTTTTTTGGTGCTGGTGCTAATTTCCGGTATGGTGGTGGGGGCTATGCTGGTACTTTCGCCCAACATACAAACCCAAACGGCCATTCCCGCCTCTATGACAGATTTTTTTGAAACCCAGGGCTATGTGGTGTTAAGCGATACGCAGGTAACCTCGCAGGAGCACAGCAACCTTTACTACACGGTGCCCAATGGCGAAAGGGTGCCCGCGGGCTCGGTGGTTGCGAATGCCTATGCCTCGGGCCAGCAGGCCGAGGCCAGGGTGGCCCTTGAGGGAGTAAATACCCAGCTTGCCCAGTTGCAGGAGGCGCAGAGCACCTACCTTGAAAGCGGGGATGTGGAAGCCCTTTTAAAGCAGCGGCAAACCCAGGTGTACAGCCTTTTGGACGCAATGGATACCGGGAATTACGGCAGCCTGCAAACACCGCTTTCCTCGGTGGCGTTTGCGGCCAACAAGCTGCAAATTGCCACGGGTGAAGCAACCGATTTTAACACAAGAATAGAAAGCCTTACGGCCCTAAAGCAGCAATATGAGGCGGCCTCGGTGGCCGAGGCGGATATTGTGGCCCCGGCGGGCGGGTATTTTGTGCCCTCGGGCAAATACGACAGGGTTTTAAAAACCTATGATGAGCTGGCGGCATTAACCCCCGAGGCTTTGCAGGCCGCCATGCAGCAAACGGCAGAGTACTATTCCACCGACGTGGTGGGGCACATTGTAAGCGATTATAAATGGTACTTTTTTACTATTATTCCCGCCGCCCAGGCAAATAAATTTGCCGTGGGCAGCAAGTTGCAGCTGCTGTTCCCGGATTATACCGAAACAACCCTGCCGGTAACGGTAGAGCAGGTGGATGTGGATGAAATACTGGGCATTGCCAAGGTGCAAATGCTGTGCGAGCACATTAACGCCACGGTGCTTGGCCTGCGGCTTGAAAAAGCACAGGTGGTATTCAGCACACAAAAGGGAATACGAATAGACAAAAAAGCGCTGCGCATTAAAGACGGGGAATACGGTGTTTTTGTAAAGGTGGGCAACCTTGTGCGCTACCGCAAAATATCCATTTTGCTGGAGGATGAAAACTACGTTTTAATTTCCGATACGGTGCAAAGCGGTGTAAACGAGGTTCAGCTGTATGACGAAGTAATTGTGGACAACGGGGGGCTGGAATTGTATGACAAACGAATTTTATAGCGCCATTCCGGAAAGAGTTGCCATGGTTCGGCAAAAAATAGCGGACGCCGCCCAAAAAGCCGGGCGCAAGGCCGATGAAATTACCCTGGTGGGGGTTACCAAAACCCAAAGCGCCGAGGCGGTGCGGGCGCTTATTCAGGCCGGTGTTTCCGAAATTGGCGAAAACCGTGTGCAAGAACTGCTTGCCAAAAAGGAAAGCCTTGCCGACCTGCCCCACAAAGCCCACCTTATTGGCCATTTGCAAAGCAATAAGGCAAAGTATTTGCCCGGCAATATTGCCATGCTGCAAAGCCTGGACAGCGTATCGACGGCGGAGGCACTGGAAAAGGCCTATGCGCAATTTCCCGGTGGGCTGGATGTTTTGATAGAGGTAAATATTGGGGGCGAAAGCAGCAAAACAGGCATTGCCCCCCCACAGCTGCCCGCGCTTGCCGAGCGGGTTTTGGCTTCCCCCGTTTTGCGGCTTAGGGGCCTTATGGCCATTCCGCCCATCTGCGAGGGGGAAGAGGTTCGTAGATATTTTGAACAAATGCGGCATCTATTTATTGACATTAAGGCAAAAAAAATGGATAATGGTTCTATTAATACACTGTCTATGGGCATGTCTTCCGACTATGCGTATGCGCTTATGGAGGGCGCCACTATGGTGCGTGTAGGTACTGAACTGTTTGGCCCGCGTTCGTATCAGTAGCCTGCAGCTGCCGTACGGTGCAGAACCGGTGCTTTTAATAAACACTTTTTTGCAGTGTTGACAAAAAAGGAGATTTTATTTATGGGAAAATTTGATAACATCAGGAAATTTTTTGGAGCGGGAGAGGGCGGCACAGAGTATGACGAGCCCTATGATGAAGAGCAGGGCTACGACGAAGGCCAGGAAGATTATTACAACGAAAACCCGCCCAAGCGCGGCGGCGGCAACAATGTTTTAAACATTAATGCCACCACCCAGCTGCAGGTGGTGCTTGTAAAGCCGGAGCGCTTCAGCGAAGGCTCGGAGGTGGCCGACCATTTGGGCCAGCGCCGTACGGTTGTGGTAAACTTTGAAACAACCAAAAAAGAGGTTGCCCGCCGCCTGCTGGATTTTCTTTCCGGCGTTGTGTATTCCTTCAATGGCAAAATAAGCCGCGTGGCCACCAACATTTATATTGTTACCCCCTACAATGTTGACATTGTGGGCGACGAGCTGCTTGGCGAACTGGAAAACAGCGGGCTGTATTAACCTATGCCTTCTTATATTCCGCCGGTTTCGGAAGAGGAAAAGCTGGTGCAGCGCCGGGTTGCCGACGCGGTGAAAGCCGTTCGCGGCAGCGGTGCGCCAAAGTATCTTGGCTTTTTTAACGACAGGGAAATGCAGCTGGCGGTGGCAGAGCTGAACCGCCAAAAGTGGAGCAGCTATAGGTTTAACGGTGGGTTCGAAGGCGCAGAGCGTTCAATGCTCTGCGTTTTTGAGGATATGGATGAAATTGAATTTCCGCTTACCACCGTATTTATTAAGGTGAACAATGCCCCGCCCCTTACCCACCGAGATTACCTTGGCGCCCTGCTGGGTACAGGGGTAAAGCGAGACAGGGTTGGCGACATTTCCGTGGTGCCACAGGGGGCCGGCGTGGTTGTGGCCACCGGTATTGTGCAGCTTTTAAAGGATGAACTTGTGCAGGTGGGCCGCTTTTCCGTTTGTGTGGAAACAGAGGCCCCGTTGCCTTTTTTACAGCCAAAGCAAGAGGAGCCCGGCCAGGCCGTCAGCGTTTCGTCTCTTCGGCTGGACGCGGTGCTGGCCGCCATGCTGCGGCAAAGCCGCGGCGCCGCGGCGGAGCTGGTAAGCAAGGGCGGCGTACAGATAAACCACGTGCCCATACAAACGCTGCACCACCCTGTAAATGAGGGGGATGTTTTTTCTGTAAAGGGCGTGGGCAAGTACCGCTTAACGGCCATTGGCGGAAAAAGCCGCAAAAACAAAACGTTTATTGAATTTATACAATATTAAAAATAAGGGAGGCTTTGCCATGACTTCAGAGGATATAAGGCGTGTTACTTTCGAGCGTTCCATGCGCGGATACCGCACTGAGGATGTGGATGATTTTTTACAGCAAACCGCTGCCGCCATGGATGCCCTTGCTGCGGAAAAGGAAGACATAGAAAACAAGCTGTATGTACTTGCGCAAAAGGTAGAGGAATACCGCGGCCAGGAGGAAACCCTGAAAACCGCCCTTATCAACGCCCAGCGCATGGGTGAAACCGTGATTCACGAGGCCAAGCAAAAGTCGGAAAGTATGATGCGTGAGGCAACCGGCAAGGCTGAAATTTTGCGCCAGCAGGCCGAGCAGGAAATTAACAACGAGCGTTTTATGCTGGAAAAGCTGCGCGAAGAGGTAACCCGTTTTAAAACCACGGTGCTAAGCCTGTACAAGCAGCATATCGAATCGTTCAGCGCCTTGGACGCCCCGGTTCTTCGGGTAGAGGAATTTTTGGCCGATTACCGGCCCGAGGCGGAAAACAAAGCCGCCGCCAATTCCGCACCTGCTGAGAATGGCTTTGCCGCCCGCAGCCAGGACATTCCTGATTTGAACCAGGACGACGAAGACCGCGCAGAGGCGGCTGCCAAAGGCAAGGCGGGCCATTTGTTTAAAGACGGCCAGGAAAAATAGTGAAGACACACAATAATTGGTACCCGAGGAGAGATGTTACGTGCCCGAAAATTACAACGATACATTAAACCTGCCAAGCACCCCTTTCAGTATGCGGGCAGGCCTGCCTACCAAAGAGCCGGAGCTTTTGAAAGACTGGGCAGAGAATGATTTGTATGCGAAAATGGTGGAGAACAACGATGGCAAGCCGGTGTATATTTTGCACGACGGCCCCCCCTACGCCAATGCCAGCATACACATGGGCACGGCTTTAAACAAAATTCTCAAGGACATTATTGTTCGCTACAAAAACATGGCGGGGTTCAAAGCGCCGTTTGTTCCCGGGTGGGACACCCACGGCCTGCCCATAGAGCGCAAGGCCCTTGAAAAGCTGGGCAGCAAGCGGCACGAAGTGAGTGATTACGAGCTGCGCAAAATTTGCAGGGAATATGCCCGCAAATTTGTGGAGGTGCAAAAAGAACAGTTTATTCGTTTGGGCTCGCTTGGCGAATACAGCGACCCTTACCTTACTCTTGCGCCAGATTTTGAGGCGCACCAAATTGCCGTGTTTGGCGAAATGGCCGCCAAGGGGTACATTTACAAGGGCCTGAAGCCGGTGTACTGGTGCGCGCAAGACCGCACCGCCCTTGCCGAGGCCGAAATTGAGTATGAAACCGACCATGTGGATTCGGTGTATGTTGCCTTTAATGTGGTAAAAGACAACGGCGCGCTGGAAAAGGCGGGCCTTGACGCAAGCAAGGTATGGTTCCTTATTTGGACCACCACCACCTGGACCCTGCCGGGCAACGTGGCCATTTGCATTGGCCCGCGCTACAATTATGTGGCGGCAAAGGCCGGCGAGCGC
>JBKEBR010000127.1:0-5253 GCA_047973285.1 Oscillospiraceae bacterium
GCGAGCGGCCTGTGGTGCGCAGCGCCAAGGTATATCTTTTAGAGGGAACCCTTGCCCCGGGCCAGCTTGCGGAAATTAAAAAATACCTCATCAACCCGGTGGAGGCGCGGCAGGCAGACCTCGCCGAAAAGCAAACCCTGGCCGCCCATTACCCGCCCCCGGAGGAGGTACCAGTAATCGAGGGCTTTTTGGCCCTGCCTGAAAGCGGGCTTTCCGCCTTTATAGAACAGTACGGCCTTGCCATGGACGCAGACGACCTTGCCTTTTGCCGCGGCTATTTTGAAACCGAAGGGCGCAACCCCACCCTTACTGAGCTGCGCATGATAGACACCTACTGGAGCGACCACTGCCGCCACACCACCTTTGGCACCCATTTAAACAACGTGGTGGTTGCCGACGAACAGGTGCTGAAAACCTACCACACCTACCAGGCCCTGCGGGAGGAGCTGGCCGGCGGCAAACCCCCAAAGCCCCAAACCCTGATGGACATGGCCACCATTGGCGCAAAGGCCCTGAAGGCGAAGGGCCTTTTGAAAAACCTGGATGAAAGCGACGAGATTAACGCTTGCAGCGTTAAAATTACCGCCGACAACAACGGCACCCCTGAAAGCTGGCTGCTGCTGTTTAAAAACGAAACCCACAACCACCCCACCGAAATAGAGCCCTTTGGCGGCGCGGCCACCTGCATTGGCGGCGCCATACGCGACCCCCTTGCCAACCGGGGCTATGTGTTTGGGGCCATGCGGGTTACCGGCGCGGGCAACCCGCTTGCCCCCGTAAGCGAAACCCTGCCCGGCAGGCTGCCGCAGCGCAAGCTGGTAACCGGGGCCGCCGCGGGCTATTCCAGCTACGGCAACCAAATTGGCCTTGCCACCGGGCAGGTAACCGAATTTTACCACCCCGGCTATGTGGCAAAACGCATGGAAATTGGCGCGGTGCTGGGCGCCGTGCCGGAAAGCGCCGTGCGGCGGGAGGCCCCCGAGCCCGGCGACGTGGTGCTTCTTCTGGGCGGGCGCACCGGGCGCGACGGCTGCGGCGGCGCCACCGGCTCCTCCAAGGCCCACGGGGCGGAGAGCCTGGAAACCTGTGGGGCCGAGGTGCAAAAGGGCAACCCCCCGGTAGAACGCAAATTGCAGCGCCTTTTCCGCAACCCGGCGGCCACCCTGCTCATCCGCCGCTGCAACGATTTTGGGGCCGGCGGCGTTTCGGTTGCCATTGGCGAGCTGGCCGACGGGCTGTGCATCAACCTTTCCGCCATTCCCAAAAAATACGAAGGCCTCAGCGGCACCGAGCTTGCCATCAGCGAAAGCCAGGAGCGCATGGCCGTGGTGGTGCGCCCGCAGGACGCTGCCGCCTTTATTGCGCTGGCCAGTGCCGAAAACCTGGAGGCAACCCCCGTTGCCACCGTTACAAAAGAACCCCGGCTGGTAATGCAGCTGGGCGGCAAAACCATTGTAAACATTGCGCGCAGCTTTTTAAACAGCAACGGCGCGCCCAAGGCCGCCAATGTGGCCGTACCCGCCCTGCCCCATTATGCCGCTCCTGCCCTGCTCAAAAACGCCTCCCTTGCCCAAAGCCTTGCCGCTTTGATGCAAAATTTGAATTTTTGCAGCCAAAAGGGCCTTGCAGAGCGGTTCGACTCCACCATTGGCGCCGCCACCGTGCTCATGCCCTTTGGGGGCTCCCGCCAGCTTACCCCGGCCCAGGCCATGGCAATGAAGCTGCCGGTAAACGGCGAAACCTCTACCTGCGCCGGCATGGCTTTTGGGTTCGACCCCTTTGTTGCCGAGCAAAACCCCTATGAGGGGGCCTACCTTGCGGTGCTGGAAAGCGTGGCAAAGCTTGTTGCCGGGGGCTTTTCCGCCAAAAACAGTTACCTTACCTTTCAGGAATATTTTGAGCGGCTACAGGCCAGCCCCACCCGCTGGGGCAAGCCCTTTGCCGCCCTTTTGGGGGCATTGCAGGCCCAGCTGGACCTTGGCATTGCCGCCATTGGCGGCAAAGACAGCATGAGCGGCAGTTTTGAAAAACTGGACGTTCCCCCCACCCTGGTTTCCTTTGCCGTGGCAGCCGGGGATGTTGCCAACATTGTAAGCCCCGAATTCAAGCTGCCCGGCAGCCGGGTGGTGGTGCTTCGCCCTGCAAAAGGCCGCGGCGCCTTGCCCTTGGCCGCCTCCTTCAAGCTGCTGCTGGCCCAGGTGGAAAAGCTTATTCAAAACAAAAAAGTGCTGTCTGTATATGCGGCGGGCCGCGGCGGCCTTGCCGAAGCCCTGTTTAAAATGGGCCTTGGCAACCGCCTGGGGCTGCGGTTAAGCAAAACCCTTACCCCGCAGGCGCTGTTTGCCCCCGCCTTTGGCTGCTTTGTGCTGGAGCTGGCCGAGGAACTGGCCATTGGCGAAACGCTGGGGGAAACCACCGCCAAATACCTGTGGCAGGCGGCGGAGGAAACCGTAGACCTTGCCCCTGTGCAGGAGGGCTGGGAGGCAAAGCTGGAGCCGGTGTTTCCCTACCGCACTCCCTCGCAAAGCGAAAGCGTAGAGGCCTTTTCCCACAACACTGAGCCACAGGAGAGAAGAGCCCCCAAAATAGGCACGGCAAAGCCGGTTGCCCTTATTCCGGTGTTTCCCGGCACCAACTGCGAATACGACACCGCCCGGGCCCTGCGCCGGGCAGGGGCAAAGCCGGTGGTGTACGTTGTGCGCAACCTTACCCCAAAAGAGGTGGAAACCAGCGCCGCCGAGCTGGCCGCCCATATTGCCAAAAGCCAGCTGGTGGTTTTGCCGGGGGGCTTTTCGGGCGGCGACGAGCCCGAGGGCAGCGCCAAGCTCATCGCCTCTTTTTTGCGGGGCCCCGCCATTGCCGAAGAGATTGCCGCCTTGCTGGAAAAACGCGACGGGCTGATGCTGGGCATCTGCAACGGGTTTCAGGCCCTTATCAAGCTGGGCCTTGTGCCCTGGGGCAAAATTACCGAAATGGGGCAAGACAGCCCCACCCTTACCTTCAACACCATTGGCCGCCACCAAAGCATGCTGGTGCGCACCCGCATTGCCTCTAACCGCAGCCCCTGGCTGATGCACTGCAAACCCGGGGAGTTCCACACCATAGCCGTTAGCCATGGCGAAGGGCGTTTTGTTGCGCCGCAGGCCCTGGCCCGGCAGCTGGCCGAAAACGGGCAGCTGGCCGCCCAATATGTGGATTTTGCGGGCAACCCCACCATGGATGTGCGCTTCAACCCCAACGGCAGCCTGCTGGCCACAGAGGCCCTCACCAGCCCCGATGGGCGGGTGCTGGGCAAAATGGGCCATTCCGAGCGCAGCGCCGAAGGCCTGTACCAGAACGTGTCCGGCAACAAATACCAGCCCCTTTTTGAAGGCGGCGTAGACTATTTTAAGCTGTAACCGTATAATAAAAGCAGCACCGCAACACTTTTGCCACACTGGAGGGCCCTATGCAGCAGCACAACCGGTATATTTCCCCCTTTCAAACCCGCTATGCCTCCGAGGAGATGCAGTACATTTTTTCGGAAGACAATAAATTCCGCACCTGGCGCAAGCTGTGGGTTGCCCTTGCCCGGGCGCAGCAGGCAGAGGGGCTTGCCATTACAAACGAACAGATTGCCGAGCTGGAGGCCCACAAGGACGAGATCAACTATGAGGTGGCCATTGCCCGCGAAAAAGAGGTACGCCACGATGTAATGGCCCATGTTTACGCTTACGGCGTGCAGTGCCCCGCCGCCAAGGGCATTATTCACCTGGGCGCCACCAGCTGTTATGTGGGCGACAACACCGATATTCTGGTAATGAAGCAGGGGCTTACCACCCTGCGCCGCAAGCTGCTGGGCGTAATGAACCTGCTGGCTGGCTTTGCCCGCCGGTATAAAGACATGCCCGCCCTTGCCTACACCCACCTGCAGCCCGCCCAGCTTACCACCGTGGGCAAACGGGCCACCCTGTGGCTGAATGAGCTGTATATGGACTTTGGCGAGGTGGAATGCCGCCTTGAAAGCCTTGCCCTGCTGGGCAGCAAGGGCACCACCGGCACCCAGGCCAGCTTTATGGAATTGTTTGGGGGCGACGACGCCAAAATACGCCGGGTAGAGCAGCGCATTGCCGCCGAGGTGGGGGTGGAAAAAATTGTGCCGGTGTCGGGGCAAACCTACTCCCGCAAAACCGATTACTATGTGCTGACCGCCCTTTCGGGCATTGCCCAAAGCGCCAGCAAATTTGCCAACGATTTGCGCATTTTGCAAAGCTTTAAAGAGATGGAGGAGCCCTTCGAGAAAAAGCAAATTGGTTCCTCCGCCATGCCCTACAAGCGCAACCCCATGCGCAGCGAGCGCATTTGCGCTTTGGCCCGCTACCTGATGGCCGATTGCCTGAACCCCGCCCTCACCGCCAGCACCCAGTGGTTTGAACGCACCCTCGACGATTCCGCCAACAAACGCATTGCCGTGGCCGAAGGTTTTTTGGCGGCCGACGCCATTTTAAACCTGCTTTTGAATGTGTGCGACGGCCTGGTGGTGTACCCCAAGGTGGTGGCCGCCCGGGTGGCGGGCGAGCTGCCCTTTATGGCCACCGAAAACATTATGATGCGCGCGGCAAAAAAAGGCGGCGACCGGCAGGAGCTGCATGAGCGCCTGCGCGAGCACTCGCTTGCCGCGGCAGCTGTGGTAAAGCAGGAGGGCCTGCCCTGCGACCTGTTGGCCCGCATTGCCGCCGACCCCGCCTTTGGCCTTACCACAGAGGAGCTGGAAAGCACCCTGAACCCGGCCGATTTTGTGGGCCGCGCCCCCCGGCAGGTGGAGGAATTTTTGCGCGAAACCATTGACCCGCTGCTGGCTGAAAACCAGGATTTGCTGGGCGAAAAGATTGAACTGAGCGTATAGGGTTATCTTTCTCGCAAAAAATACAATTTATATATAATTTTCTTTGCAGCGAAAAGCCCCCGGTAAAACCGGGGGCTTATTACATTAAGGTACCATCCTCCTTTTAACAAGTACAGCCTGCCTTGTTGAAGACACTCCACCCTTGTGGGCCGCCTTTTGCGCGGTACCCAAAACACCGCCTGCATCGCCACAAGGCAGGCGGCTGTACCGTCGTTGTCACCTCTTTTGTTCGCAAGTCTTTTTATTTTTCTCATAATTATACAATAAGCAACTCTCTGTGCAACCTCTTTGTGCGGGCTGGAATACACAATGCTGCCTTTAGGGCTTTAACAATCGACCCTTCAGCCATCTTTTCATCGAAATACCGC